>JANNCL010000144.1:0-3528 GCA_031386565.1 Candidatus Omnitrophota bacterium | reverse complement strand
AATTTTCGGAAACTTACTTCTTTTCGAAAATTCCCCTCCCCTTGTGGGAGGGGCTAGGGGAGGGGAACACTCCAAAGAATAAAAGGACCCCCCACCCTAACCCTCCCCACGAGGGGGAGGGAATAGAGCGGAGAGATTTTTTGATAATATTAATTAAGGCAATGGAGGGGATATGTTGAAAGAAACAATGATGGTGATCTTCTTATCTGTATTTGCGGCCGGTTGTGCCGGGATGCAGGCACAGAGTTATGTGATGACAACCAAACGTGCTGATATTGAGAATAAATCAGGAAACTCCGGGTATATTGCCGGTAAAGGGCAATATCAGGAGCCGGTCCGTAAGACAAGGAAGGTTTATGTCCTGGAATTGACCAAGCCGATCCCTGAGGGAGAGGTCAAGAAAGTTGAGCAGGAGATTCAAAGTGCGCCGCAGCAGGCGGTCGCTCAGGCTCCGGCCGAGGCAACGCACCAGCAGCCGGCGGCTGTTCAAGAAACGACTAAGCGTATCGTGATCCCCAGGATCGAGGATGAACCGGTGGCAGCTGTTGCTGAGACAGTCAAGGCGGAGGAAATAGGCCCCAAGGAAGATCAAACGTATACGGTCCTCAAGGATGATACCTTGCAAAAAATTGCCAAGAAATTTTATGGTTCTTACGGCAAGTGGATCAAATTATATGAAGCGAATAAAGCAAAACTGAAGAACCCCAATGTTGTTCGTCCAGGGACGGTGCTGACGATCCCTGCAGTCGGGGAGAAAAAGTAAGCATGGAATTCCGCTATCAATTGGATAATAACCGCGACCTTCAGGCATTGTTCGGACGTTACGACGAGAATTTGAAGATCATTGAGAAGGAATTGGGTGTGCGCATTGCGCGCGCTGAGGACGGCATTAAGATCTCAGGCAGCGATCCGCAAGTGCATCGTGCCAATGAGCTGTTCAATTATTTGATGACCTTTGTCGAGAAGGGAAAAGATGTCAAGAAGGCGGATATTGTTTATGCCCTGCGTTTGGTCGATAAAGAAACAGAAATTGATTTCAAGCGTTTAGCGAAAGAAAAGATCGAGGTTTCCGTTAAGGGCGGGTTGGTGACGCCTAAGACCAAGGGGCAGATCGAATATGTGGAGGCGATCAAGAACCATGATCTGGTCTTCTGTATCGGCCCGGCGGGAACAGGAAAAACGTATTTAGCGATCGCCATGGCGGTCAATGCCTTGAAGAAAGGGCTGGTGCGCCGTATCATCCTCACGCGTCCCGCGGTCGAGGCTGGTGAGAATTTAGGGTTCTTGCCCGGTGATGCTACTGAGAAGGTTTTACCCTACCTGCGGCCGTTGTATGATGCGCTCTACGACATGATGGAACCGGAAAAAGTAGAGCAGTTCAGCGAACAAGGGATCATTGAGATCGCGCCGCTGGCTTTCATGAGGGGGCGTACGTTGAATGAAGCTTTTGTTATTTTAGATGAAGCTCAGAACAGCCGGGCGGATCAGATGAAGATGTTCCTGACCCGTATGGGTTTTGATTCTAAAGTCGTTGTGATCGGCGATGTCACTCAAAGCGATCTGCCTAACAGTCTTCCCAACGGGCTTTCTGAAGCACACAGGGTGTTAGGTCATGTTCCGGATATAAAGTTCATTTATTTGACCAGTGAAGATACCGTGCGGCATGAGTTGGTGCAGAAGATCATCGAAGCCTATGCCGCTCATCCGCTTAAAAGCTGAGCGACCATGAAGTTCAAGGATCTTTTACCTGTTTCTGTTGATCAATGCGTGATGATGGGCGTGACGCTCGCGGCCTTAGTGATTTTCTGTTATTTTTCCGGCATTTCCCTGATCATTCCTTTCCTTATTTTCTTATTCGGTGTTCATCTATTCCTGACCAGAAAAACGACTGTCCGTCAATTCCTGCATCTGATATTCCTGTTGGTCCTGCTCATGATGGGCGCGCATATTTTACGGTCCTATGCCGATCTGTCGCCATTTTACTTGCCTGTTGCGAGTATTCCGATGCTGACGGTCCTGTTATTCGGTGATGTGCAGCTGGGGTTCATGATGGCATTCATGGCGTGCGCGTTAAGCGGTCTGATGATGGGCTTTAACTTGACTGAGACGCTCATTTTTTTTATGGGGTCGATGGCGGGTGTTTATAAATTAAAGAATGCCCGCACACGCAGCGTGATGCTGATGGCGGGTATTTGGGTGGCCCTGGTGCAGACTGCCGGGTTCTTGTTGATGAATTCCACGATGGGCCTGGATGTTATCCTTCATGTTATAAAACCGTTCGCGCTCAACGGTTTGCTCGCGGGTGTGATCGTGATGTCCACGCTTAAGATCTTTGAATCGCTTTTTGGCGAGATCACTAATTTTACTTTGTTAGAACTCTCTGATTCATCGCATCCGCTATTAAAGAGGATGTTGACAGAGGCGCCGGGAACGTATCATCATAGTTTGATCGTCAGTAATTTATCGGAGGCAGCGGCGGATGCCATTGGCGCTAACGCCTTGTTGATCAGGGTCGGTTCTTATTTCCATGATATCGGTAAGATACCAAAACCGGAATATTATACGGAGAATCAGATCTTAACGGGGAATAAACACGATCATTTAGAGCCGTCGATGTCCCGGTTGGTCATTTTAAATCATGTGAAAGAAGGCGTGGAGATAGCCAGGGAATATCGGTTGAACCAAAAGATCGTTGATTTTATCCCGCAGCATCACGGTACAAGTTTGATGTATTTTTTCTATCAAAAAGCGCTGTCGGAAAGCGGCGGCCAGGAATTGGATGAGAATGATTATCGGTATCCCGGCCCTAAACCGCAGACGAAGGAAACAGCCATTGTGATGCTCGCGGATTCCTGTGAAGGGGCGACCCGGTCTTTGTCCGAGCATGCACCGCATCAGATCGACGACATGGTCAGGAAAGTCATTAATAATAAGTTTATCGATGGGCAATTGGATGAATGTAATTTGACCCTACGGGAGATCAATGTCATTGCCATTACCTTCACCCGAATGCTGTCGGCCATGTACCATAACCGCGTTGCTTATCCGCAACAGCCAAAATAATGCCGGACATAAGCGTTATTAATTTTCAGCGTAAATTCATTATCCCGACATCCATGATCATTAAGACGGCGGCACGGTGTGCCAAGGCATTAAAGCTGCGTCATGAGGCCATCACGGTCGTATGTGCCGGTACGGCACGCATGCGCGCGATTAATAAGAAATTCCTGGGTCATGATTATGCGACCGATGTCATTACATTTGACAGCGGGGATATTGTCATCTGTCCGGCGGTCGCGGCGCGTTTTGCGAGAGCTCATGGCCAGAGTACCGCGCAGGAAATGACATTGTATGTGGTTCATGGGTTGTTGCATTTGGGCGGATATAAGGATAAAGATCCGGCGGATATAGTGCTCATGCGAAGCATGGAAGCCAAGTTAATAAACGGAATTATTTATTCCCCTCCCCTTGCGGGAAGGGCCAGGGGAGGGGTACAGCGCCGTGTTGCCCCCCACCCAAGCCCACCCC
>JANNCL010000067.1:0-3309 GCA_031386565.1 Candidatus Omnitrophota bacterium | reverse complement strand
ATGCGTCACCCATTCATAACCGACCTCATACACATTTTTTTGCGTTCCGAACGGCAATGTGTCCAATTCGCCCTTAGCCCGTTGATATACCAAAGAACGGTCTAAACGGTTAAACGGTGTGCCGGAAGTGTTGGACTCCACAAAATATTGATTGATCTCAGGACGGAAGAATTCCAAGGCATAACGAAAATTGCCGATGATCGGAAAATTACGACGAATGGCATGACGGGTCTGGAACATGTCCAACACCCCGACCAAGATCACCGGCAATACAATAACCAAAGCCCAGCACGCCTGCGGCCAAATGCCGGTCAGGACATAAACGAACACCACACTAATGAGGGATAAATGTAAAAATATACGACGGGCCATTGGAACTATTTTAATTTAGTCTAAGGCTTATGCAAGAAGTAAATCGGATAAATATTGATGCTATCAATAAGGATTAATGACCATTACTCCGGTAGGTTGAAAGTCTTTGACATTTTCTGTCATGACATGGAACCCGTGACATATTGCTGATGCCGCGATCAGGCCGTCCGCAGCTGACAATATCTTCCCGGCACGCTTGCACTTTGCTGTCAACTCGCCCCACGTCTTAGCAATATTAGCATCAATGGATATCACACGGTCAGAATATTGCTTCTCAAACTGCTCTATCCAGTATGTCAACTCTCTCTTTTTCTTGCCTTCGTCCAGCAAATAGATCCCGTTAGTGATTTCTCCCAATGTGACAACGCTGATATAACAATTCTCGTCCCCGATGGGTCTAAGAGCACCTTGAAGGGTTTCTATTTTATGCGCACGGTAAATATCCGAGATGATGCAGGTATCCAAAAGCACCTTCATAAAGACACCTTTCTCATCGTTGACTTATCGCGCGTTAGATCAACGCCCTGTAACCCCGGTCCGCTGGCCAAGAAATCAATGAACGACTGCTTTTTACCCGTTAATTTCTGGTAACTTTTCTCGTCGATAACAACAACCTTCTCCCCCCTGCGGGTTATTGTCTGCGGCCCGCTATGCAATGCCAAATTCACCACCTCACTGAACCTATTCTTGGCATCCGCAAGATTCCAAACAGACTTGTCTTTCTTTCCCCTGCCGCTGTCAATATTGATCTGCATACCCCTCCTTTATTCATAATAATCTAGCTAATCTAGCTATAACGTAACATATATCGCACCGCTTGTCAATGCGCGTGATTTCCCGCAGTCCCTGACCTCTTGAAACAAATAAGGAAATCTATAGACCATATAGTTCATAGTTCACAGTGAACTATGAACTATGCAAACCTCTTGTTTTGTGCTACACTTAAAGCATGACAACGGATACATCCGCTAAGATCATTGAATATATTAAACAGAATACGGAGGCCAGCCCTAAGGATCTTTATAACCTCTTGGGGATAAGCCCTCGCGCTGTTTTTAAACAACTTAACACTTTAATACAGAAGAATATCCTTCAAAAGGTCGGCAAACCACCTAAAGTTTACTATGTTTTAGCGAAAGCTATCGCTCCCCCTGCACCCGGACTAGTTAACCAAGTTGAACAACAATTGATCGATGAAAACTTCTACTTTGTCTCACCAATTGGCGAAGAAAAGATCGGCTATGACGGTTTTCAAGCATGGTGCGCAAAACAAGATCTGGACATCATTAAAACAGCGCATGAATATGCCTTAACATGGGAAAAATATAACGCGTTTAAGAAAAACGGCCTTATCGACGGGATGCATAAACTATACTCTACCTTTAAAGATCCTGCACTTGATAAACTTTTCTATCTGGATTTCTACGCCATTGAACGATTTGGAAAAACACGGTTAGGACAATTACTTTTATTAGCTAAATCCACCCAGAACAAACAACTGATTACAACACTGATCCGCCAAGTCGCTCAACCAATCCAAAAGATGATCAAAGAATACGTGATCGATGCCGTAGGGTTCATTCCTCCGACGGTAAAACGTGAAACGCAATTCATGAATGAACTTAAAAAACGGCTTCCCATCAACCAAAAACACCTGTCTATTATCAAGGCAAGAACAAACATCACCGTCGCGCAAAAAACACTGAACAAGCTCCAGGACCGCATCGATAATGCCCAGGCCACGATCATCGTTGAAGATAAAATTGCCTACAACAATATCCTGCTCATTGATGATGCCGTAGGTTCAGGCGCAACCCTCAACGAAACAGCCGCCCAGATCAAACAGAAGAAGCTCTGCAGAGGCCAGATTATTGGGCTCGCCATTGTTGGAAGTTTTAAAGGATTCGACGTGATTAGCGAAGTTTAATTACGCCGCGGCTATTTCATTATTTATGCTCTCACGGATCACAGCAAAAGATCCAGGATCCTTAGGAAAGGGAATCCAACACGACGGCATGCCGGGATGGACTTCGCTTTGGGGGTGGCCGGCATCGTTGTAGATGGCGGTGATCTGGAAGGTTTCATTGCTTTGCGGCAAACATAGTTCGTAGGTGTCGCCGGACTTGATCTTGTTGGCGACTTGGATATTTAACTGCCCTTTGATCGCATCGTAACCTAAGACTAAAGCAGTATAACGGTAATTCGTATATTGGGAATTGCTGTTCTTGAATTCCTGGCCGTCCACACCGGGATTTCCGTATAAAAAGCCGCGGATATATCCGCGGTTGGACGTAGCCCAGATGTCGTTTAACCACTGCGGATTTTGTGGACGTCCAGCCATCATGTCATCGATGGCCCCGCGATAGGCCCGGGCGATCATGGCCACGTAATATGGTGACTTCGATCGGCCTTCCACCTTAAAGGAACATACCCCAGCATCCATCAAGTCTTTTAAGGCGTCGATGGCGCAGAGGTCCTTGGAATTCATCAAATAACTGCCGTTCTCATCCTCGTCCAATTCAAACAATTCATCCGGACGCTCAGACTCTTTCACGAAATACTGGTCTTTGAGCTCTACATATTCATCCGGTTTCTTATAAACCTTGTATTCCCAGCGGCAGGAATTGGTGCACACCCCCTGATTAGAATCGCGGTGGCTTAAATAATTGGAGATCAAACAGCGTCCGGAATAGGCCATGCAAATGGCCCCGTGCACGAAAGACTCCAGCTCCATATCCGGGCAGGCATCCTTGATCTCTTTCATCTCCCGAATGCTGATCTCGCGGGAAACGATGATGCGTTTAACCCCCAATTTGTACCAAAACTTCACCGAGGCATAATTGATGGTGTTGCTTTGAACAGAAAGGTGAATGATCTGCTCAGGAAAATTCACCATCATGAGCATGATCAGGCCCGGATCGGACATGATCCAGGCAT
>JANNCL010000061.1:0-25171 GCA_031386565.1 Candidatus Omnitrophota bacterium | reverse complement strand
GGCCACTTCCTTTGGGCGTGCGTTTGCTGATAAATTCTCGGGAAATAGTGAAATAAAAAATTCGCGCACTTGCGGGGGGTCTAGCGTAAGCCTCGGCTCTTCATATGATTCTTTGTATATTTCGTTGATAAGTTCGCTACGACGGGTTTCGATCTCTTTTGCCCCACTATCCAATTCCGCCTGATACAGGGCAGCTTTACGCTGAAGATCCCGCCATGCTTCGAACATGCCCATGAGCGTCGAAGAAACAGCAAATATTGCCGTGTGCCCACCCGGCTTTACAGAACTTTCCCACCAAGACACCGGCATCAGCTGCATCATGGCCATCATCTGTCGGTAAACAGGTTCATTGCTCACATCCGCCTTTGAACTGATCCGAAAGACAACTTTATATTCTTTATTACCCCTGGTATATTCCAATTCTTTATCACCCTTATGGAAATCAAAAAAATCAATCTGCCCGATAACATCTAATCGCTGTTTAGCAGATACTTGCGTCACCATTGATTGATCCTCATTCTTTACTGCTTCTTCAATAACCTTATATAATTTACCCTGATCATCAAAAAAACCATACGTGCTTAAGAAATCCTTGTAGTAGGAACTTATCTCTCTGCCCTTATGCACATATGCACGCAAAGCCGCTATCACTTCTCCTGCTTCATAGAAATCCTCTTCCGGCCCTTGTGTCTGCCTCTTTAACAATGCAAACATCACCAAACGACGATCATCCTGAACCTTCGAAAGATTTTGCTGCCGGGCAATAACGGACTGGAAATCCAGCCAATCTAAAAATGCTCTAAGATTATTCTTGTGAATAGATAAAATAACCGACCTCTTATCTAAGCTCATTCTTAATTCATAACGTATGCCCAATAACATTTTGCTTAAGTCTTGGAATAATTGACGTGGTGTTTGTCCCGGAACAGCACTTAACTTCATCACAATGGGCAAAGAGGCCTTATAAAATGACTTAATCTTATGTTGCTCAAATATCTGCCGATCTAATTCATCAATGATATTCTTTCTTACATCTAAAGAAATATCATTGACCATCGCCGCATCGGCCATCAAATCGCTTTCTTCTGCAGGTGCTGGTTTGTTACCGGGCAGCGTCTGATCCGGTTTCAGCGGATCTTGTATCTTATTCACGGAATTTGCATTCTGACCTTGTTTTGTTTTGTTGGGATAAGCATTTCTGGAAACAATGGTAAAATATTCCATCAATGTCCTTATGTCGATATTACCGAACTCTCGCCTCAAATGCTGTTCATTCGTCACAAAAATTTTTCTTACATACGCAGGGATATCTGCCGTATTAGACGATGTAAACGTACAATTCTTGGCCAAGAATATTCTTAGACCTGGAAATTCTTCTCTTATAGACGACGGAAAATCTTTAAAGAACACCGGCACACCCGTCTTTTCTTCATTGACCATCGCCTTGAATATCTGCCCTGCAATGATCCCAGGAACCTTCCCAAGCAGATCTCCCATGATCTCAACAGTATCCTCAGCTCTGACTTGCCCTGCCCCGTACTTGTGCTTTTCAAGAGTCACTCTAAGATTTAAAAGGACTTTAATGGCCTTGCGTTGTAATTCATGGATATCTATCGTAGAGGGAACTTCCATCCAATATCCAAACTTTCCTTTAATGTATCGATTATAATCAACACCACGCTGAGTCTCTTTGATAGATAAAGACAACAATTTTCTGGCCAATAGATCATTTACATCAAGGTCAAGCGGATCACTGTTCAGAAAAGGGGCTATCATGCCCCAAAATGGTTTATAATTTTTTCCAAAAGCAAAAGAAATGTTGTCTTCTGATACTCCAGGTTTAAGATCAAGATCTTCTCCCCAATTACTCACGATCCCTAAACCCCTGGACTTCATAATGCCCGTAAACGTAGTCCAATTCATTATTCTATCAGAAGATGTTGTCTCATAATACCTCTGGGCGATCTTACCTTTTACCCCCACCACATCATAGCGCGAACCCAGCATGACCCCCATATGGAATGGTTCAATTTCAACAACTTTAACTGGATTTCTCCAAAACTTCACCAGCGCATCGATCTTATTATCTATTTCATGATAAGCGCCGACAGCAAAAAGATCTTTGATCTCATCTTCTGTGAAACTAACATCCTCTTTGATACGAAAATTAACCTTTTCGACTGTTATTTTCGATGCTAAAAAATAATTGGCCTTGGCTCTTAGTTGTTTAACAGCACTACCGATATCGATCAATGCAGTAGCATGACCATCTGCTACACGGATCTGCCTTATTTGGGCATCGTATAAAGGATCATCTTCCTTAACGCTCCTAAGTACGGGATTTAAATATTCTATAGAGAATCTTTCCAAAACAGGCACCAAAGGATCATCGTATTCAACTGCCCGCAGCAACACGCGCGTTCTTATACCCTGTTCATTTATCGAAGTGATGCCCTGTTTTACGTTATCATAGATCTCACCCATGAACATTTGCTCAAAAATACTCAACTCAAATCGCTCCACCCAAACCAATAATGCCCCCCTATTTTGTTGGGCGACATTGATATCAAAATACTTATGCCCAAGCCGTCGTTCTATTTTAAAATAAGCTTCCTGAGAGACTCCTGCAACGGCCTTTGCCAACTCTTCGTCTTTGGATGATAATTCAATATCATCCGCATTCTGCCTGATTAAATCTTGAAAACGGCTTAAAGCAAACCATATGTCATCATATTTCTTATCTTCCATCAATAAAGGCCTTGCGATACGCTTCTTTCCATCACCGACTTTTAAACGCACATTAGACCCTGCCATCTCCTCTAAGATATCATTACGCAACAAAGTCTTTAATAAAACCTCATCTTTGAACATTGTTTTTGAAACACTACGGTGTTCGAATATCAATCCAAATTTAATGACTTCCAATACCCTTAATACTTCAAAAGCATCTACTTTCTTAAACTTTTCACCAATATTAACAAAGACCCGGCGATCTACGGGCTTATCTGGTTTTCTCGAAGAGACCTCACTAACAACAGCTTTAAACCTACTTGAATATGGGATTCTAAACCGATCCGGCCAAAGCCGTCCAGAAACGGCCCTGCCAAAGGGTGGCGTGCCTCGTACAATCTGACCTGCCTTTTTCTTAAAATCACCAAAACTCGATCTCTCCTGCGTTCGTTCTAACCAGTCCAAATATTCACCAACTCGTTTTCCAGGAACTGTCAATTGACCTTGTTGATCATAAACAAATCCCTGAGGAAAACCGTCCTTAACCATTTGAGCCAATAACTTGTCAAGCATAGGCCTATTATTGATTTCGTGAAGCATCACCACCATTTCTGAACCCGCAATACCGTCCGCCTGCTTTAAAGTATTCAACATTGCTTTGATATTATAACTAGCGTATCGAGGATCGACCACAATCTGAGCCATGGCATCATCACTTATTGAATTCATTCTCACTGTCACGATCTCGGCATCCCTAAGGGCTGATATATCCACGCGGTTAATCTGACCTGCTGATGTAATCTGGGCCCGATCGTAGCCCACGGTCCCGCCAGAGAAATATTTTCTAGGAATTGCTTTGCCCTCTCCTGAAAGATCATCTTTTATCATGTTAAATACGCCTTTTTTAAAGGCTTTTAAATATTGCTCATAGATCAATTGATTCTTATGCGGATCTATATCAACGCCTCTTGTTTTACTTTGATCCGCATACAATTGTCCTAAAATAGAATTTTTTAAAGTCCGTTTATACCAAGTCGCTAATAACATCGCACTATAAACTTGCCGTAAAAGAGCAAAGTTCTCGCCTTCATTAACTTCTTTTTCAAGAACAGGAAGAACGATATTGCGCATGATGGATTGCGTTAGGTTTTTGCCCTGGGGTACTTGCGCATTCAATGGGAGATTCACCTGCTTCGCTAGATAATCTTCTTCCAGCATAACTTTCAAGTGATTTTCCAAAACATAAACGGTTCTGCCTTTTTCATAGACCACCGCTTTATCAGGCGTTATCCACACTTTATTGAATGTGTTGACAGGAACATTCACATTATCTGCAGCGCCATGCGCGTAAACTTTTGACCAGAACTGCTTGCCAGTTGCTCCGTCTGGATAAAGCAAACTGGCCGAGAGTTGTTTTAATATATAATCCTGAGCTAGTAGATCATTGCCCATTTGCGTCTGCCCGAATGTGTCGGTAATGATGCGGTTTTTTTCATACGGGCTTAAGTTGACCCATTGCTGATCATCCGGAACAGCCAATGCAGCCAGAAAATATTTGATAAGCTTGGTATATTCTTTATTCTTTTGCTCCAAAGTCAAAAGGCTTTGACCGCGGTTAATGATGAAATCAAATTTAAAAGGATCTTTCGGGTCAATGACCATCCCTTTAATAAACGCCGGCATAAAAGCAGGTGTGACGAATACCATGTTACCTGGAGTAGGCAGGCTTATTTGATCCGCAGTGAGGGATGAAAATGGCAATAAGAAGCCACATAGAATGAAGGCAACAACTTTACGAGACATGCTATAAATTTAACATATTATATAGATTATTGCCATCGTCGATAAAACAAAAAAAGGGGTATACCACGTCGGGTATACCCCTCTCTTGCGAGACTTATCTATTAAACAAATCGGCCTATTCCGCTCCTGCTTTGCGTTGGAACAGCTTCTTTACGCCGGTTGGCTTTGCCGCGGCTTTAGTCGTTGTTTTGACATCAGCTTTTTTGGCAGGCACTTCGGCTTTTGTTTTTTTAGGAGCTTTTTCTTTAGCAACAGGCTTTGTTTCAGCATCGGTAACAGTCGCTACATCCGAAGCTTCAGCTTTTTGCTTTTTCTCACCGGTGATAATAATACGGCTTTTTTCGGTTAATTCCAAAAATACCATATCCGCATTATCCCCGTCTCTTTTTCCGTAAGGAATGATACGGGTATAACCGCCTTGACGCGATTTGAAACGCGGGGCTGTATCTTTAAAAAGAGCAACGACCAAATCGCGGTCGCAAAGGATCGCAAAAGCTTTGCGGCGAGCGTTCAAGGTGTCTTTCTTACCTAAAGTGATCAATTGTTCAACTAAACGGCGGCCTTCTTTTGCTTTAGCCTTGGTGGTGCAAATGCGCTCTTGTAAGAGCGTTGCTTTAGCCAAGTCACGCAATGTGGCGGCACGTAAACTTCTATTACGGCTTAAACGATTTCCAGATACTTTGTGTCTCATAATACCCTCTTATTACCTATATTGTGGCCCACATTCAATGATTTCGTGGCGCGCCATGCAACGCGGTTGTTAGTTACTTTGATTTAAGTTTCTTAACATCAACCTTCATTCCCAAAGACAATCCCATGGCCTTGAGTAAGTCGCCGATCTCGGTCAATGATTTCTTACCGAAATTACGGAACTCCAGCAATTCTGATTCCTGACGACGGACGAGATCGCCGATGGTCTTGATATTCGCATCCTTCAAACAATTGGAAGAACGCACTGACAGTTCTAATTCAGAGATCGGTAAACGAAGCTTGGAATACAAAGCCTCTTCCTCGGCGGAGATATCCTCTTCTACTTCTTCTTCCTCCGGCAATTGACAGTAAGCCACGAAAACATCCAAATGGCGCTGTAATATATTCGCCCCGTAAAGCAAGGCTTCTTTCGGGTTGATCGAACCATTGGTGGATATCTCTAAAATAACACGATCATAATCGGTGCGCTGACCGACGCGAGTATTCTCGACGGTAGAATTCACGTTAATGATCGGAGTGAAGATCGAATCGATGGCAATGGTTCCCACCGGAGCGCCTTCTTTTTTATTCCCATCAGCAGGAACATAACCACGACCGCGAGAAACTTCCAATTCCATGTTGAACGGGATATCTTGCGTCAATGTGGCGATATGATGCTCAGGATTCAATATTTCGATAACTTCATCGGAAATAATATCTTTCGCTTTGATCTCGCCTTTTTTATTAGCCTTGATGAAAACACTCTTCGGGGCTTTAGAATGCGAACGGATGATCAGCCCTTTAATGTTCAGCACTATGTTCGTTACTGATTCCAAAACACCGGGCATTGTCGAGAACTCATGTGCCACACCTTCGATACGAATGGATGTGACTGCGCTGCCTTCGATAGAAGAGATGAGGATCCGGCGCAAGGAATTGCCTAAAGTAACCCCATATCCGCGTTCAAAGGGTTCCGCGATGAATTTGCCATACGTATTTGTATAGCTTGATTCATCACAATCTAAACGTTTCGGCATTTGGAAATCGCGCCATTTAACACCCATGAGTTTATCCTCCGTAGACTTTGTTTTAAAATTATCTTGAGTAAAGTTCAACTATTAACTGCTCATTGACCGCGAATGTAATATCTTCACGTAATGGTATCCGCAATACCTTCGCGCTTAACGCAGCGGTGTCAACTTGCAACCATGTGGGAACTTTACGTTCTTTTGTTATTTCAACATTACTCTTGATCGTGTTCGTGGTCTTCGTATCGGTCTTGATCTCTATCGTTTCATTAGGCTTTACGATATAAGAACTGATATTGACACGGCGGCCATTGACTGACACGTGATTGTGACTGACGACCTGACGTGCATCTTTACGGGATTTCGCGAACCCCAGGTTAAAGATAACACTATCTAAACGGCGTTCCAGTAATTGCAGCAAGATATGACCGGTAACACCTTTTGTACTTGCGGCTTTGATAAAATAATTACGGAATTGTGTTTCTAATACACCGTAAATGCGCTTAACTTTTTGCTTCTCACGCAATTGAACACCGAAGTTGGATAACTTGGTTTTCCTCAAACCATGCTGACCCGGAGCATATTCACGACGGGAAAAAGCACATTTATGAGTATAACAACGCAAGCCTTTTAAGAAAAGCTTTTCGCCTTCCCTACGGCATAAACGACAATCTGGACCTAAATCACGCCCCATATGACCAATTCCTTTCCTTACACTCTACGTTTCTTGCGTGAACGGCAACCGTTATGCGGTATTGGCGTCACATCTTTGATTGAAGTTACATTAAGCCCAGCGGCAACAAGGGCGCGGATCGCAGATTCACGACCTGAACCAGGCCCTTTGACCAAAACATCCACATTTTGCAGACCCAATTCTTTTGCACGACGTGCGGCATCTGCAGCGGCAACTTGAGCGGCAAAGGGTGTTGATTTCTTTGAGCCATGAAATCCGACCAAACCAGGTGTCGCCCAAACGATAGTTGCACCCGTCTTGTCAGAAATAGTGATGATAGTGTTATTAAAAGAAGCGGCAATAGTGACTATACCTGAGGTCACACCCTTGAGCGACTTTTTCTTAGCCTTTGATGGTTTCTTTGCTGCTTGTTGCTGATCTGCTTGTTTTGTAGCCATAATTTAATTTTTCCTTATTTTTTCGTCTCTTCTTTCTTGATAATATGTCCGACAACCGGCTTCTTTCCTTTACGGGTGCGCGCGTTAGTCTTAGTGCGCTGACCGCGAACCGGTAAACCTTTACGATGACGAATGCCGCGGAAAGAACCGATCTCCATATGACGGCGGATATTCTCATTGATATCACGGCGAAGATCGCCCTCCGTGACAAAATTCTTCTGGATAATACTGGTGATGCGAGAGATCTCCTCTTCACTAAGATCTTTGGCTCGTTTATCCAATTGTACTTGTGCTTGCGCTAAAATTTCTTTTGAACGAGCAGGTCCGATCCCGTAAATATAGGGAAGGGCCGCTTCGATACGCTTTTCTTTTGGCAGGTCAATACCTAAAATTCTTGGCATACTTCTTATCCTTGTCTTTGCTTATGTTTAGGGTTCGTACAAATAATACGCACCACACGTTTACGACGGACGATCTTACAGCTACCACAGATTCTTTTTACAGATGATTTGACTTTCATTTTGTTTTCCTGTTTATCCTATTGCTTATTTGATACCGTGCATCTCGCAGCGGCGTGGCGCCTATTTTAATCTAAAGGTGATCCTGCCCCGGTTCAGATCATACGGTGATAATTCTATCTTGACTTTATCACCCGGCAGGATACGGATAAAATTCATCCGGATCTTCCCTGACACATGTGCTAATACCTTATGGTTATTTTCCAACACGACACGGAACATCGCGTTGGGCAACGCTTCTTCTACAGTCCCTTCCACTTCAATCAGATCTTCTTTAGCCATACCTTTATTTGGTCAAAATTTCAGGCCCGTTTTTTGTAATGACCACACAGTGTTCAAAATGTGCGGATGGCTTTCCATCCTCTGTAACAACCGTCCAACCATCTCGGAGCACACGTGTTCGATGCGTTCCCATATTCACCATCGGCTCGATCGCAAAAACCATTCCTTCTTCTAGAACAGGACCATCACCAGGTTTGCCATAATTAGGTATCTCTGGTTCTTCATGCAGCTGTCGTCCTATCCCATGCCCTACAAAATCACGCACTACCGAAAATTTGTGTAATTCAACGTAACTTTGAACACTATACGAAATATCTGACAACCTTGCACCTACTTTTGCCGCTTCGATCCCTTTATATAAGGAGGCTTCAGCCACATCTAATAAACGCTGCTTATGTTCGTCTATCTTACCTATCGCAACTGTCGTGGCCGTGTCAGAATAAAAATCATTATAGATGATACCAACATCAAGCGATACAATATCACCGCTGACGATCACTCTGGAGTTACCGATCCCGTGAACAACCCCTTCATTAACGGAGATGCACGCACATCCGGGAAAACCCCGATACCCCTTAAAAGCCGACCGTACACCATATTTCTTGATCAATTCTTCTGTCTTTAAATCGATCTCTTTGGTCGTCATCCCGATTGTTAAAGAACGCTTCATATCGCTGATAATAGAAGCTAGGATATTACCAGCTTTCCGTAAAAAGTCAATCTCTGCCGTCGTTTTGATCTTAATACTATTTTTTGTCTTCATTGAGGATCCTGACCAGATCATCACGAACTTCGACAGTTTCTTTATCGCCGCTAACAACCTTTAAACGACCGCTCTGTGCATAAAATTTAACGATCGGCATCGTACTTTCCGTGTAAACTTCCATGCGCTTGCGTATGGTTACTTCATTATCGTCGCTGCGCTGATACAAAGGTCCGCCGCAGGTATCACATACACCCTCTTGTTTTGAAGGTTTATTACGCAAATGATATAAAGCACCACATTTCTTACAAACCCTACGTCCTGTCAAACGCATCAAAATAATCTCAATGGATGCTTCCATATTCAACGCAAAATCAATCGGCTTATTGATCCGAACTAATATCTTATCCAAGTCCTCTGCTTGTTTGACCGTTCTTGGAAATCCATCCAGCATAAAACCTTTTGCAAGGTCCTTATCATTACTGCTAACGCGTTGTTCTACTAAACGTGTAACGATCTCATCAGAAACCAATGCGCCCTTTTCGATCAAACCCTTGATCTCCAGTCCTATTGGAGACACCTTCTTCATTTCTTCGCGGAGCATATCCCCTGTTGAGATATGAGCGATATTCAACATGTCCTTGATAACACCAGCCAAAGAACCTTTGCCCGCACCCGGAGGCCCCAATAACACAATCCTCATCTACGCCCCCGTAAATGCCCTGTCTTCATGAAACCTTCATAATGATGCATTTGAAGATGTGATTCAATTTGTTTCATAGTGTCGAGCATTACACCCACAGTGATCAAAACACCTGTACCACCAAAAAATGAAGCAACCAAATAGGGGACTTTTAAAGAAGCCATGATCGCATCCGGCATGACCGCGATCGCGCAAACATATAAAGCACCGACTAACGTAATGCGGGTCAGCACAAAATCCAGATAATCCGCAGTCTCTTTCCCAGGACGAATACCTGGTATGAATCCCCCGTGTTTTTTTAAATTTTCCGCCACATCATTGGGATTAAATACGATAGCAGTATAAAAATAGCAAAAGAAAATGATCAAGAACGCATAAACGACATAATAACTGGGATGTCCTCGGGATATCCATGAAACAAAATGTTGTAAAGGACTATGAGGCATAAAACTCGCGATCGTTGCCGGGAACAAAATAATTGATTGCGCGAAAATAATGGCAATGATCCCTGCCGTATCGACTTTAAGAGGAATGAACGTCGATTGGCCGCCCTCAGTTTGTCCGCCAGATACACGCCGCGCATATTGTACCGGAATACGGCGCTGCGCTTGTGAGATCAGCGTTACCGCGATAATGACGCCGATCAAGAAAAAAACCATCGATACCAACGCAATAGGCTGCAATTGACTTGCGCCGCTTTGCGGGTTTAAGAGTAGCTGCAGATAATGAAAAGCTGTTGGTGCCGATGAGAGGATACCGGCGGTGATTATCAGCGACGTTCCGTTACCAATGCCTTTTTCCTGGATACGCTCGCCTAACCACATCAACAATATGGTTCCAGTGGTCAGCGTGACCATGGTGGAAAGTCGAAAACCCCAGCCTGGTTCATTGACGATCTGGATGCCGCCAAAAGTAGAAGGACTTTCTAGCCAAAGAGCGATGAAGAAACCTTGAATAGCCGCTAAACCAACCGTACCATAACGAGTATATTGATTGATCTTTTTGTAACCCGCCTGCCCTTCCTTAGACATTTTTTCCAATGCAGGAAGAACGGCTGTTAATAACTGCATGATGATCGAGCTGGAAATATACGGCATGACCCCTAACGAAAAAAGAGTCATTTTTCCAAGCGCACCACCAGAGAACATATTCATGATGGAAAATACATTTCCCCCACCAGTGCTGCTGCTCATCTTTGCAAAGAAATCATTTAAAGCAGCACCATTAATACCCGGCGTAGGGATATAACATCCCAAACGATAAACCGCGATCATAGCTATTGTAAAGAAGATCTTTTGACGCAGTTCTTGTATCTTGAAGCAATTTGTCAACCCTGTAAGAAACTGTGCAATCATAATTTATGATTTTTTCGTTTCAATAAGCTCGGTTTTTCCGCCAGCTTTCGCGATCTTTTCAGCGGCACTCTTTGAAAAACGATGGGCTTGAACAGTTAATTTCTTTGTTATGGCACCATCGCTTAATATCTTCACGGGTTTACGGATACTTCTAATAAGATCTGAAGCTCTCAAGGTCTGAGGATTAACAACAGCACCATCTTCAAAACAGTTCAAAGATTCCACATTCACGATCTGATATTCATCAGGCCATTTACTGTTGAAACCAACTTTTGGCAAACGACGCAATAAACTCATCTGTCCGCCTTCGTAAGCAACCATGGTACCACGGCCAGAACGTGAACCCTGTCCTGTCTGACCGCGTCCTGAACGCTTACCGTGACCTGTACCACGGCCGCGGCCAACGATCTTCTTGCGTTTATTTGAACCTGTAGGGGAATTGATCTGATGTAATTGCATATTATATGATCTCTTTATTCTCTTTATAAGATTTTAATCTGGATAATCCATCAAATGTGGCCTTCACAACGTTGATGGGATTATTGGAACGGTGACATTTTGTCAAAATATTACTGATGCCAGCCCCGTCACAAACAGCACGAACGGCACCCGCTGCGATAACGCCGGTACCTTCTGAGGCCGGTTTCAAAAGAACAGCCGCTGAACCACATTCACCCAAGATCTCATGAGTAATGGTGGTGCCACGGCGATTTACCGTGATCATGCGTTTCTTGGCAGCACTTAAACTTTTTTTAATAGCGGTGGCAACTTCCCCGGCTTTGGCTAACCCATAACCAACTTTACCTTTACCGTCACCGACCACAACAAGCGCTGAAAAAGCCAACCGTGTACCACCCTTAGTCGTTTTAGCGACGCGATTGATAGACACAACTTTCTCAATGAAACCACTATCGGTCAACGATGCTTTCTTAGGCTGAGGACGACGTTCTCCGCCTTTTCCTTTACCACGACCACGAAACCCACCTGCAGCAGGTTTTTCTGCCTCAGGAGCAGCGACTTCAGCAGCAACCGGAGCAAGCTCCTCTTCTAATATCTGCTCAGCTTGGGCGACGTTCTTAACAATCTTTTCATCTAATTCTTCGTTTTTCTTAGGATCTTTCATAATCGTTAAAACTCCAATCCGGCTTTACGCGCGGCTTCTGCGAACGCTTTGACTCGGCCATGGTATAAATAACCCCCGCGGTCAAAACTGACTTTAGTAATTCCTTTTTTCTTAGCTTCTAATGCTAAGGCTTCACCCAAAATGCCAGCAGCGTTGACATTACCGCCGGTCTTGATCTTAGATTTGAGATCTTTAGCTAATGTGGATTTTCCCAAAATAACTTTACCGGCAACATCATCGACGATCTGAACTGTCAGATTGTTAATGCTGCGATGGATGCACATGCGCGGACGTTCGCTACTGCCTGTAATGCGTTTACGTATGCGCGCGTGACGAAAACTTCTAGAACTCTCTTTAACGGATATCATAATTAAAACCTATTATTTAGTTACTTGTTTACCTTGTTTGCGTTTGACTACTTCGCCGACATAGCGGATACCTTTGCCCTTATAGGGTTCTGGAGGTTTATAACCACGGATCTTAGCCGCGACTAGACCGACCAAAGCTTTATCAACACCCTCAACCGCGATCTCAGTTGGTTTTGCAGATGTGACTTTTACATCGCTTGGAACTTCGTATTCGATCTGAT
The DNA here is from genome assembly GCA_031386565.1 of Candidatus Omnitrophota bacterium. Classification (GTDB taxonomy): domain Bacteria; phylum Omnitrophota; class Gorgyraeia; order Zapsychrales; family Fredricksoniimonadaceae; genus JACQQW01. The sequence continues at coordinate 12,516 of JANNCL010000061.1, read as the reverse complement.
GTGAAAAACCTAAATTCATGACCAGCTTATTCCCTTGAACTGCGACGCGGAAACCAACACCTTGAACTTCTAATTCTTTTTTATGGCCAGTGGTCACGCCCGCGCACATATTGACGATCAATCGTTTAGTTGTCCCATGATTGGACCGAGCTTGCTTGCTATCTCCCGTACGATTGATAAATAACTCATTACCTTTATGTTCCAAGACAACCAGACCCGGTAAATTCATCGACAGCTTGCCCTTAGGTCCCTCGACATTGATCTTAAGTTTATCAAATGCGAGCTTCACATTATTTGGTATCACAACTGGTGTTTTAGCGATTCTAGACATTTTATTATTTCCTTAACATTATTCGTGCAAATCGTTATTCCTGCGAAGCTCAAACGCATAAGCTTTTGAGCGAAGCAGAACTACCAAATATAACAAACCACTTCTCCGCCAATTTTCATCTTACGTGCTTCACGATCCGTAATAACCCCCTTGGATGTCGATAACACGGCAGTACCAAGTCCGCTCAAAACTCTCGGGATGCGGCCATTATCGGCGTAAACGCGCAAACCAGGACGAGAAATGCGCTTGATCCCCATAACGACAGGCTTGCTATTTTCGTACTTTAGATAAACTTTCAAGATCCCTTGTTTATCATCTTTTAATAAACGGAAATCTTCCACATAGCCGTCACTCTTAAAAATACTTAAGATGCGTTCCAAGATCTTAGAAGCAGGGAACTCAACGGTTTCTTTGCGTGCATGTATCCCATTACGGATAACAGTTAATGAATCGGCGATAGAATCAGATACAGACATTACCAGCTCGCTTTCTTAATTCCAGGAATCTCACCCTTCCAGGCTAATTCACGAAAACAGATACGGCAGGTCCCGAAGCGGCGTAAATAACCGCGAGGACGACCGCATAAGCCGCAGCGATTATGCTGACGGACAGGAAATTTTGGTGGTTCCATTGCTTTGTTAATTAATGCTTTTCTTGCCATATATCCCCTATGATTGTTTTGTAAAAGGCATCCCTAAGAGACGCAATAATTCCATGTTTTGTTCTTTATTACCGTCACGGATGACAAAGGTGATGTCCATCCCCTGAATACGATGATCGCGAGCACCCGGATCGATCTCAGGAAAAATACCCTGATCTTGAATACCTAATGTATAGTTCCCTTCACGGTCAAACGCTTTACGCGAAACACCGTTAAAGTCACGGATACGCGGGAGGCTTACGTTCACCAAACGATCAATGAACTCGAACATACGCGCGCGGCGCAACGTGACCTTACATCCAACCGGCAAATTCTCGCGTAACTTAAAATTAGAGATCGCTTTCTTGGCCCTGCGAATTGCAGGTTTTTGTCCGGTGATCGTCGCCAGATCGACGGCAGCACGATCCAATATTTTCACATCCGATATAGCCTCTCCAACACCCATATTGACGACGACTTTATCAATATGAGGTACAGCCATAGGATTCTTGATGCCATACTTCTTCTGCATTTCCGGGACAATTTCTTTTCTAAATTTTTCAAGCAAACGGGGACTCACGTTAATTACCTCACTTATAATGTTTCGCCAGATTCTTTAGCAATACGTACTTTACCGCCATCTTTCAATACCTTAGCGGAAAAACGCGTTGGTTTATTGCTCTTTTTATCAACCAACAGTAAATTCGATAAAGCGATCGGCTTCTCGATCTCAACATACCCGCCTTGAGGATAAGTATCGCTCTTTTTAACCGACTTCTTCACTACATTAATATTCTCGATAACGGCTTTATTGGTTTTAGGCATAACGCGGACAACTTTACCGGTCTTGCCCTTGCTTTTACCAACCATGACCATCACCATGTCATCTTTACGTATACGTAACATCTCACACCACCTCTGGAGCTAAAGAGATTATTTTCATATATTCCATATTGCGCAGTTCACGCGCCACTGGTCCAAATACACGCGTACCCTTAGGATTTCCCGCATCGTCAATAATAACGATCGCATTATTGTCAAATCGAACATATGTACCATCAGAACGACGTATAGGCTTCCTGGTACGAACGATAATCCCCTTAGCCATTGTTCCTTTTTTTACAGCAGCGTCAGGGATACTTTCCTTAACGTTTACTTTTACGATGTCGCCGATCTGGGCCCACAATTTACCTTTGGCTTTTAATACGCCGATCAAGGACGCTTTACGGGCGCCGGTATTATCTGCAACATCTAATATTGTTTTTAACTGAATCATAAATTTGTCCTATTTTCTTTATGCTTTAGATCCAACCACATCACAGATGACCCAACGTTTATCTTTAGATATGGGGCGCGTTTCCATGATATGCACCACATCCCCTGTTTTTGTCGCGTTCTTCTCATCGTGTGCTTTGTAGGTAACAACACTCCGTACAGGCTTCAAATATTTTGCGTGCTTGGAAACCTGACCAACCTGCACGACGCGCGTTTTATCCATTTTATCGCTAACAACGGTCGCTGTTAATAAGCGGCGTCGATTAATTCTTTTTTCCATTGCGCTTTCTTTCGTTTAATATAGTTAGTATTTGAGCAATGTTCCGGCGGAATTTACGTACGTCCGAAGGCTTTTCGATCTTTCCTAATTGCCGCTGGTTGCTTAACACGTAGAGATCTTTTTTGATCTGCTTTTCTTTAACGATCAACTCATCTTCTGATAAATTTTTCAATTCTTTGATCTTCATAACTGTCCTTAATGAGACCCTTCACGGGTAATGAATTTGGTTCTAAGTGATAATTTAAATGCCACTAAACGCAAGATCTGTTTCGCAAAATCTTGAGGGACACCGCCGAGTTCGAAAATGACTTTCCCGCGTTTAACTACAGCGACCCAATGATCCAGCTCGCCTTTACCTTTACCCATACGGACTTCAGCGGGTTTCTTGGTGATCGATTTGTGAGGGAATGCGTTGACCCACAATTTGCCGGTGCCGCGCAGCTTCCTGGCGACCACAACACGCGATGCTTCCAGTTGACGCGCCGGGATAAAACCATTTTCAAGAACTTTTAATCCATATTCGCCAAAGTGCATCTGGGCACCGGTGGTCGCAACACCACGGGATTTCCCTTTTTGCATTTTACGATACTTTACTTTTCTTGGCATTAACAACATATTTATAATCCCCTCGTTACGCTGCTGCTGTCACAGCTGCTGGCGTGGCTTCACTGACCGCTTGGGTCGCCGCTACTGCCGCCGCTTCGATTTCTTCATGATCCTTGATCACGTCGCCTTTATAGATCCAAACCTTAACACCCAATAGACCATACGTCGTCATGGCTTCTGCAAAACCATAGTCAATGTCCGCGCGCAATGTTTGCAGCGGGATCTTACCTTCGTAATATTTCTCTGTCCGGGCCATTTCCGCGCCGCCTAAACGACCGGCACAGCGGATCTTGATACCCTTGGCACCTGAAGCGCGTGAAGTTTCGATCGCACGTTTCATCGCGCGGCGGAAAGCAACACGTTTCTCTAATTGGAACGCAACACTTTGAGCGACTAACTGTGCATCTAAATTCGGCTGCTTTATCTCCTGGATGTCAACAATGATCTTATCCATGTCTTTACCAGTGATATCTTTTAGCTCCGCGCGTAAACGATCAATGTCAGCGCCACGACGACCAATAATTACGCCTGGACGTGCGGTGTGGATACGTACTTTGATCTGTTCCGCTAAACGCTCGACGACAATCAGCGATACGGCCGCTTGAATGAACTTTTTACGGATATATTGACGGATCTTATAATCTTGTTGAACATTCTTGGCATAATCCCTGCGTTCTGCATACCACAAGCTGCGCCAATTTTTCGTATAACCAAGTCGTAATGCTAACGGATGAACTTTTTGTCCCACCTTGTTGTCCTCGCCTTTAAGATTTTTTATTCGTATTTAGATCTAACTCAATAATAAGATGCGTAGTGCGTCGCAATATCGGTGTTGCACGGCCGAACGACGCTGCTCTAAAACGCTTCCAAGAACCGCCATGATCAGCGGTGATACGTGAAATATATAACTGCTCTTCGGTCAGACCCTTTTGCTTAGCATTGGCCACCGCTGAATCAAGCACTTTTTTAACTGAATCAACACTGCCCTTGTTGATCTGTGCCAACAACGCTTGTGATGTTAAAATGTCCTTGCCGCGAAGAACGTCAATAACTTGACGCATTTTCATCGAGGATACTCTTAAATATTTGGCATGTGCTTTAGATATCATAAAATTTTCCTAAATTAGTCCTTACTTCTTCTGCATGGACTTCTTGGCTTTAACGCCACCATGTGCTTTGAATGTACGTGTGGATACGAAATCACCTAACTTTAAACCGACCATGTTCTCTGTAATAAAGACCGGCACGTGCTTTTTACCGTCATGCACAGCAAATGAATACCCTACGAAATTCGGGACGATCGTTGAACGGCGTGACCACGTCTTTATCGGTTGACGGGATCCGGAAGCTACTGTTTTGTCAAAGCGGCGTTGTAATGATGGTTCAATATAAGCGCCTTTTTTAATGGAACGGGACATATTATTTGGTCCTTCTCTTTACGATCAAATGATCAGAATATTTTCTCTTACTGCGTGTTTTGAAACCTTTTGTCGGTTTACCCCATGGTGTGACCGGATGAGGATTACCTTGAGGCGTCTTACCTTCACCACCACCGTGAGGGTGATCCACAGGGTTCATAACAACACCTCGTGATTGAGGTCTGCGGCCTAACCAACGGCTACGTCCGGCTTTACCGATCGATACGGTCTCATTCTCAACATTACCTAACTGCCCGATGGTAGCTCGGCAATCGACCGAAATCTTACGAACTTCTGAAGATGGCAAGCGAATATGTGCCATAGCGCCTTCGCGTGCGATCAACTGAGCGGTGGCACCAGCAGAACGTGCTAATTGACCGCCCAAACCTGCTTTTAATTCAACATTATGCACACCTGTACCTAATGGGATCTTTTTAAGAGGCATTGCATTACCAGAACGCATCTCAACATCCGCATCATTGGTACTGATAACAGTATCACCGACACGCAGGTCTAACGGTGCCAGAATATATGATTTTGTTTTATCGCTATTATACTCGATCAGAGCAATACGGCAGGTACGATTAGGATCATATTCGATACCGATTACTGTTGCCGCATCGTCAATACGAGAACGTTTAAAATCGATCAGACGGTACATCCGCTTATGTCCGGCACCGCGATGGCGTGATGTGATACGACCATAACTATTGCGCCCGCCAGTTCTTTTCAAAGGCGTTAATAAAGACTTTTCCGGCTTGCCTTTTGTCAGCTCCGCGAAATCCGGTAATGCGGCATGTCGAAGACCATTTGTTGTTGGTTTAAAACGTTTGATACCCATTGAAAATCTCCTGGTTATACTTTTGTCCCCTTATATCGGGGATTTCCTATCGGTCACAAATTTAATACCGTGCATGTCGCAGAGTGCGACAGGCCTAGGTTGCTGACTCTATCTTTTGTCCCACGCGTAATGTGACCAAAGCTTTTTTCCAAGCACGTGTATAGCCCGTCTTAAAACGCACACGCTTCAATTTACCGACCACCGAGCTTGTATTTACATCTTGAACTTTTACTTTGTAAATTTCTTCAACCGCTCGTTTAACGTCTATCTTCGTCGCGTTATCGGCAACTTGAAAGACATATTTACGTTGAGATTCTAAACCGGTTGATTTTTCAGTGCGCACCAGCGCTTTTAATGTGTCGTAGCAAGTAATCATTGTATTCTCTTTAGTAAAGTTTCTAAGGCGGTTTTGGTTACTAAAATATTCTTATTGCTCAATATATCTTTAGCATTCGCGTTGTGCGCAGATGTCATTGACACCGACGGAATATTGCGTCCTGCTAGTAAAGATTTCTCATCGGCACCATCGAGCATGACCAGAGTACGACCCTTCAATTTCAAATTGTTCAAGATAGCGGCAAAGTCTTTTGTTTTACCGGAAGAAATCTCCAGTTTATCGATGCAATGTAATTCATTGCTTAAGAATTTCGCATTTAAGGATTCGCGCAATGCTGCGGATCTGACTTTACGAGGGACATCATAACCGAAGTCACGCGGTTTGGGACCAAAGGTAATACCACCTTTTTTCCATAACGGAGAACGTGATGAACCTGCACGTGCGCGTCCGGTACCCTTTTGAGCCCAAGGTTTCTTTCCGCCGCCGGATACTTCACCGCGGTCTTTGGTAGACACGGTTCCTTGGCGATTATTGGCTTGGTACATTACAATGGCTTGATGCAATACGCCATTATGGACGTGTACGCCGAATTTTTCCTTTGGCAATTCAATGGTATTCGCTTTTTTACCTTTTACATCAACTACTGTTAATTCTGGCATGTCTATTTCCTTATTATCCCAGACGCCATAAATGGCGTCTCTACATTACTTTTTGGCTGTCTTGGCAACAGAAGCCTTACTTTGTTTCATCGGGTTGCGCTTTACCGCGACCACTTCTTTCTTTTCTTCGAGCGAACGGAACGCCTTCTTGAAAGACTTGTTGATATATAAAATTCCGTTTTTACAACCAGGTACACAGCCTTTAACCAAGATCAAGTTATTATCAGCATCAACACGCATGATACGTAAACTTTGAACAGTAACGGTATCTGTACCCATATGTCCGGGCATGTGCTTACCCTTGTATGTACGTGACGGATCAGAAGATGAGCTGTTTGAACCAATGCGCCGGTGATGCATGGAACCGTGAGCTGCAGGACCGCCGCTCCAACCCCAGCGAACCATACCACCTTGAAAACCTTTACCAATGGAAGTACCGGTCACGTCAACGAATTCACCCGCTTTGAAAAAATCAGCTTTTAATTCCTGACCGATCTTATAATCCTTATTATCAGTGGATTTGAATTCCTTGATATGTTTTTGCGGACTAACATTGTTCTTCTTAAAAAATCCCAGAACTGGTTTATTTAAACGGTTTTCTTTAACCGGCAAATAACCTAAGACAACCTTGGATGGCTTTGCTTTTAATCCCAATATCGTGCATGGACCTGCTTCAACAACGGTAACAGGAATAATGTTACCTTCTGTGTCAAATATTTGGGTCATGCCCACTTTTTTTCCCATTAAACCGCGAATCATGATAGCTCCTGTTTATTCTATTGTCCCTTCCCATCAGGGATTCCCTACTTGCAACCTATTTGAAAATCAGTGTACCGATTAACGAGTGACAGGTTCTATTGCTTAATCTCTACATCAACACCCGCAGGTAAGTTTAGCTTACGCAATGCTTCTACGGTTTTAGATGTGGGGTTAACTAGATCGATCAGCCGTTTATGCGTTGCCAATTGAAACTGTTCCCGGCTCTTTTTATCGATCACCGGCGAACGAAGAACGGTATATAATTCCTTCTTCGTTGGTAACGGTACCGGACCTAAAACTTGGGCACCTGTACGAATCGCTGTATCCACAATTTCTTGTGTTGATTGGTCAATCAACCGATGGTCAAACGCTTTTAATTTAATTCTGATTTTTTGCATTGCTTTTCCTATTTTTGTTCATTGCAGGGACGCCGTGAACGGCGTCCCTACGGAATCATTACTTGATAATTTCTGAGATAACACCAGCGCCGACAGTACGACCGCCTTCGCGAATAGCGAAACGTAATTCTTTTTCCATGGCCACCGGGGTGATCAACTCAACCGTTAAGGTCGCGTTATCGCCAGGCATGCACATTTCTTGACCTTCTGGTAACTCTGCAGTTCCAGTAACGTCCGTTGTACGGAAGTAGAATTGAGGACGGTAACCTTTGAAGAACGGTGTGTGGCGACCGCCTTCTTCTTTCGTTAAGATATAAACCGTTGCCTTGAACTTCGTATGGGGAGCGATAGAACCCTTCGCCGCTAAAACCATCCCGCGTTCAATATCTTCCTTGTTGGCACCGCGCAATAATAAACCAACGTTATCGCCGGCTTGACCTTCTTCGAGATCCTTACGGAACATCTCTACACCCGTTACGACAACAGGCTTAATATCAGGACGTAAACCGATCAAATGGACTTCATCGTTAACTTTCACACGACCACGTTCAATACGACCAGTTGCTACGGTTCCGCGACCAGAGATCGAGAAAACGTCTTCAACAGCCATGATGAAAGGCTTATCTAATTCACGTGTTGGCATCGGAATAAATTCATCGATGGCCTTCATTAAATCTAAGATGGGTTTTGCTTTTCCTTCGAAATCTTTAGGATTGTTCAACGCATCAAGTGCAGAACCTTTGATGATCGGCGTGTTATCACCGTCGAATTTGTATTTTGTCAAAAGGTCACGGACTTCGAGCTCGACCAGCTCTAATAATTCAGGATCTTGAACTTGATCGCACTTATTCAAGAAAACGACGATCTTTGGAACGTTAACCTGACGAGCCAAAAGGATATGCTCGCGGGTTTGAGGCATCGGACCATCCGTCGCAGAAACGACCAGGATAGCACCATCCATTTGCGCAGCACCGGTGATCATGTTCTTGATGTAATCCGCGTGCCCTGGACAGTCGATATGAGCATAATGGCGACTCTCGGTTTCGTACTCCAAATGTGAAATATTGATCGTAACGCCGCGTTCTTTTTCTTCCGGCGCGTTATCGATAGAATCATACGCGCGGGCTTGAGCTAAACCCTTATTACTTAAAACGGTTGCGATCGCGGCGGATAATGTAGTTTTACCATGATCGACGTGACCGATCGTACCAATGTTCAAGTGCGGTTTATTACGATTGAATTTTTCTTTTGCCATCGTGAGACCCTCCGTTTAAAAAATTAAAGTTTAAAAGGATACAATATTTTAAGATAAATGTCAACAACTATATAATTTAACTTACTTTTGCAACAAATTCTTGACGAGCGCCGATGATTTTATCGGCGATGGCGTTAGGAACCTGTTCGTAATGATACGGCTCCATAGAGAATGATGCGCGTCCCTGTGTAAGTGACCGCAGTGCATTCGCGTAGCTAAACATTTCTGCTAAAGGCACATGAGAGATCGCAGTTTTTAATTTGCCGCGATTACCCGTTTCCTTGATCTGAGCACGACGCGTCATGAGATCACCGATAACACTACCCCAATAATCTTCAGGAACAGTGATCTCTAATTTCATGATCGGCTCTTGAAAAACGGATCCTGCCTTACGAAAAGCATCTTTAATGGCATATTTACCAGCCAATTGGAAAGCCATTTCGTCCGAGTCAACATCATGGTAAGAACCATCAACCAATGTGACAACGAAATCGGTAACGGGATATCCAGCTAAAACACCATTCGCTGCCCCGATCTCAATACCTTCTCTTGCCGGCTTTATAAATTCACGCGGAATTGATCCGCCTTTGATCTTATCGACGAACACAAAGCCAGTGCCAGGCTCACCAGGTTCAACATCAATGACCACGTGACCATATTTACCACGACCGCCTGATTGTTGAACATATTTACCAACAACACCGGATACTTTTTTAGTGATCGCTTCTTTGTAAGCAACTTCCGGACGACCAACGTTAGCATCAAGATTATTCTCACGCTTCATGCGGTCAACGATAATTTCCAAATGAAGTTCACCCATCCCGGAAATGATCGTTTGGGAAGTTTCATGATCAAATTTCACGCGCAGCGACGGATCTTCATCGAGGAATTTACGCAATACCATCCCCATCTTATCCTGATCCGCTTTTGTTTTAGGCTCGATCGCTAGCGATACCACCGCTTCAGGCGGCTTTAGACCTTCCAACAAAATTGGCTTATCGATGGCGCATAATGTGTCACCGCTCTTACTTTCCTTCAAACCTACAAAAGCCACAATCTCACCGGATGCAGCGGATGTAATGATCTCCTGTTTATTGGAATGCATGATAACGATCTTGGCGATCTTCTCAGTTTTTCCGTTTGAGGAGTTCAAATATTCCTGACCAGGAAGAAATTTACCCTGATAAATACGTGTGAAATAAATCTTACCGACATATTTATCGGATGCGATCTTGAAAACAAGGGCAACCGGCGGACGGTTATCATCCGCTTTAATATCAATGACTTCATCCTTATTATCAGGATTGAAACCCTTCATCTTAGTAACATCCAACGGCGAGGGGAGATAATCGACAACCGCATCCAGAACCATCTGAACACCACGATTCATCTTCGCCGTACCCGTCAAAACTGGAATAAATTTACAAGCAATGACCGCACGGCGTATAGCCTTCATCAACTGTTCTCTTGTCGGCTCTTTGCCATTTAGATAAATATCTGCCATTTCGTCGTCAGCATCCGCCAAACGTTCGATTAACTCGTGACGATAATTTTTTGTTTTTTCTTGAAATTCAGCTGGTATCGGCAGAAGATCAAATTCCATGCCGTCCTTATCCTTATACTGAATGTAGTTCTCATTAATGATATCGATCAAGCCTTTGAAGCGGTCTTCTGCCCCATCATTAAATACAATACAGGCCGCATTAGCACCGAAGCGCTCGCGCATTTCACCAACCACGCGATCAAAATCAGCACCCAAACGATCGATTTTATTAATAAACGCAATACGCGGAACATTGTATTTATCTGCCTGACGGTAAACCGTTTCTGTTTGCGGCTGTACGCCAGAACATGCACAAAGAACAATAACTGCACCATCTAGAACTTTCAAGGAACGCTCGACTTCAATGGTGAAGTCTACGTGTCCTGGAGTATCGATAATATTGATGCGATGGTCTTTCCAAAAAGAAGTTGTGGCGGCAGCCGTAATAGTGATCCCGCGCTCCTGCTCTTGCGGCATCCAATCCATAGCGGTGTTGCCGTCGTCGATATTACCCATTTTATGAATAACACCTGTATAGTACAATATACGCTCTGTCGTCGTGGTTTTACCCGCGTCGATGTGCGCGATGATACCAATATTACGGAACATGTTCAGGGGGACTGTATTAGCGGCCATAGCAGATTACCATCTCAAATGACTGAACGCTCTGTTGGCTTCTGCCATTTTATGCGTTTCATCACGTTTCTTAATAGCCGGACCTTCGCTTTTATACGCAGCAATGAGCTCTTCGGCGAGTTTTATTTCCATCGGTTTACCCTTTTTATTTCTAGCAAAATCACGGATCCAACGCATGGCGAGTGACATGCCACGCAAAGGAACAACATCTGTCGGGACTTGATATGTTGCCCCGCCCACGCGGCGCGCTTTTACTTCCAAACGAGGACGCGCATTATCAATAGCCTTGGTCAAAGCCTTGGCAGCATTTTCTTCACTTGTCTTCTCTCTTAAGATCTCTAAGGCACTGTAGACAATGCGTTCGGCTGTGGTCTTCTTACCCTCAACCATGACAATGGCTACAAAGCGAGAAACTAAATCACTACTGAACTTTGGATCTGGTGTTACCTGTCTTTTTTCTGCACGATGACGTCTCATGAATTATTTACCTTTTGCTCTTTTGGTACCGTATTTTGAACGGGATTTATTTCGATTTGCAACACCGGCGGTGTCAAGCGTACCGCGAACGATGTGGTAGCGCACACCAGGGAGATCCTTAACGCGCCCGCCGCGCACTAAAACGATCGAGTGTTCCTGTAAGTTGTGACCTTCCCCAGGAATGTAGGAAGTCACTTCTATTTTATTGGACAAACGCACGCGTGAGATCTTACGCAGAGCCGAGTTCGGCTTTTTTGGCGTCATCGTCTTAACCTGCAAACAAACCCCGCGGCGTTGCGGGCAGCTTGTTAAAGCGGGAGACTTACTGCGCTTGATCTTGATGTTCCGGCGATGTCTGATTAACTGTGATATCGTTGGCATATTTTACCATTTCAACATTTGCGTAATCTTGCATCCCTGTCCCGGCTGGGATCAGGTGACCAACAATTACGTTCTCTTTTAACCCACGTAAAAGGTCTACTTTACCACTTGCAGCGGCTTCTGTCAAGACTCTTGTTGTTTCTTGGAAACTCGCGGCAGAGATAAAACTTTCCGTGGTCAACGAAACTTTCGTAATACCCAACAGCAACGGAGTTGCTTGTGCGGGCTTACCCTTTTTCTTCAACACTAATTCATTAGCCTTCTTGAACTCCGGTCGATCGATCTGATCACCGATCAAGAATTCCGTATCGCCAGCATCATCAATGCGTACTTTCTTAAGCATTTGTCCGATGATGATCTCGATGTGTTTATCATTGATACGCACACCTTGCAAACGGTAAACCTCCTGAACCTCATTCAACAAGTATTCTTGTAAAGCCTTGTCGCCGCTGACGCGCAAAATATCATGCGGAACAACCGGGCCGTCTGTTAATTGTTGACCGGCAAATACATGATCCCCTTTGTATACGTTGGGATGCTTACCGTGAGGGATCGTATAATCCTTGGTCATACCCGTCGGTGAAGACAAAAAGGGTCTGCGTACCATTATTGTTAAATCATCGACGGGTATGACCAAGGATTATACGATCCCTCACGGTAAGCATCCCAACGTATACAAA
>JANNCL010000142.1:0-2160 GCA_031386565.1 Candidatus Omnitrophota bacterium | reverse complement strand
TCGAGTTTTGCTTGTGACCCTAGAATCATCAAGAGAAACTTCTCGTTCGGATTATTGCCAAACTTCTGCCCGAAGGTGCGGATTTCTTCCAGCTTGCCAGAGTCCATTAAGTCCACGATTCGTCCGAGGTCACCAGCATTTCTACTTATACGGTCTGGTGCCCACGTAAGGATACCGTTGTATTTACCCTCCCTTATTTCTTCTACTATTTCGTTGAAGACTGGTCTTTGCCCAGTCTCCTTGGCGGAATGACTTTCTCGCTTCATTGTCACCACCTCCAAGCACTCTCGGTCTGCCAGCTGGAGCATCTCCTTAATCTGGCTATCTATAGAGAGGACTTGGCGTTCTTCCGACTCCGTTGATTTTCTTGCGTAAAGGCAGTATTTCACCTTTACGGGTACTACCTCCTGTATTTTGGTGCCGTATGGCATTGATATTGTTTGATTCATACAAACACATCAATGACGCCGAACGCCTAAAGAGTCCAGTGCGTCCCACATGAGTCAAATGAGTTCAAAAATGGTAAAATGTGCATATTTTATGCCGACAAATCCCTTACATTGCTCATGGTTCGAAGACACCAATAGAACACTTCTTACAATTGACGGTAAGGAAGTGCGCGTTATTAATTTCAATCATCAACAAGATGACGAAATTCTTAGGGAGTGGGCACTTCATTTGAGAAGACACTATTCTTCAGATACAGACTTAGAAAGTAGTTCAACAGCAATGGGGGTGTCTAGGTCTGATTATCTCCGTGACGTTAAATTTCCAAATGATACTGCACCAGGTCCAAGTGTACGCTCTGGAGATTTTTCTGAGATGCTTGTGGCAGATTACATTCAATTTTTAATGAATTATGACGTGCCACGTACTCGGTATGATAGAAAAGCTACACCAAATAGTAGTACGCAAGGAACAGATATATTAGGTTTCAAGTTTTCAGAAAACAACATACCAAATGATGATGAATTGATCACCTGCGAGGTAAAAGGCTCCTTGCGAACAGCATCTAACTCTTTACAAAACGCAATCGACGATTCTAAAAAAGATTTTGAAACTAGACTACCTCTCGCATTGAACGCTACCTTGCAAAGGTTAAAAGACAAAGGGGAAACTGAATCTATTCGCACCGTCGAAAGGTTTATGAATAAAACAAGTAATCCTTATAAACAAATAACCGGAGCTTTCCTTGTGTGCTCAAACAATTGTTGGACTGATGAAATGGTTACTAACTCTGATTCATCAGCTCACCCTAGCCCTGATACATTCTTTTTGGCTTTCACTGGCGTTGATCTTATGGATATGGCCCATAGTCTTTATCAAACAGCATATGTTACAGCCTAGCTCAACAAATAAAATATTTCACGCTCGCACAAGCGCAAAAGCAAAGATGTATGAATATGCAGTTCCTTTAGAGCAGCATATTAACACTGGCGAAATTGCTCTAAGTGACATGCTCGATCTAACAATCGGTATGTTGGGCGATCTCACTGCAGGAACCCTAAATAATCTTGAGGAAGAGAAATATCGTTTACTTTTTTCAGCTCAATACTTCAACTCTATATTGGAGGCAGAGGTTATTTCTCATAGCCACATATTATTGCGATTACTCTCGGCATCGGCATACTATCTCGCTGGATACCCTGGAAGCTCTCAGGTTTTGCTTAAAGGTATTATGCACGAGAGTGTTGCTGAACTGACTCTGATGGAGCAAATCCTTTTTGTTATTCTTAAGCGCACTTCTTTTACAGCCATAATACAAGAAGATTTCTTGCATAAAGATACTACTAACCTAGTCACAGCTTGGAATGATTTTTTACTAGGGCGAAGCTCCTATGAAGAATTAAATGCATTAAGTAACACATTACGATCAAACATATACTTACACGGAACGGATAAGGATTTGCTTCTGGTCGATATTATCAGGACACTGATACTGAAGCGTTTTAACGTCTCAGTACGAGCTGTTCTTTCAGAAAACGCTGATATGGAAATGGCTTTATGGGAACCTTATTTTACAAGACCCAATCACATTGATGAATTCTGGCCTTCTCAGGTAAAGCTTGCTGAGTATGGAGTTTTTAAAGGAGTATCAGCTGTAGTGCAGATGCCTACAAGTGCTGGAAAAACAAAAGCTACTGAATTTATCATAAGAAG
>JANNCL010000022.1:0-9397 GCA_031386565.1 Candidatus Omnitrophota bacterium | reverse complement strand
CCCAAAACCGTTCCAGACCCCTCTCCCCCTACCATAAGTCTTTATGGGGGACAGGGGTCTGGAACTACCAATTGAGAATGGGAGAGAGTAATTTATTATTATTAAATAGTGAGTGTGTTTTTAGGTATGGGGTAGTGTGGTTGTATTGGTTGTGTAGCTGTGTTTGTAGTGTTGGAACAGGATGGTTGATCGGTTGAATTGTTCTTATGAAAAGTTGATTTATTTTGTTGTATATGTTTAGATGTAAGCAATAGAATTAACCGAATGGAGTTTTATGAAAGCTTTTTTAAGCATTATTTTTGTTTTGGCGGTCTTATTAGCGGTTGCTTTTTTTCTAAGATACAATTCGCTACAATTAAGTCAAAGTAACCATCACGATCAAATAACCCCGACTTTAGGACAACGAACAAAAAACGATGGCTGCGAGATAAATGGGCCGTTACAAGACATGGGATGTACTCCAGGAGCTATATTCCCCAATGCTACAGCGGATCAAATTTGTGTGCGTGGATATGCTAAGAGTGTTAGAAATGTTCCAATTGAAGTTAAACGCGAGGTTTATGCTGAATATGGCGTTAAACACCGCTACAAGGGTGAATATGAGGTGGATCATCTAATATCATTAGAATTGGGCGGATCTAACGATATAGCCAATCTGTGGCCAGAAGCGGCAGAGCCTAGGCCGGGGTTCCATGAA
The DNA here is from genome assembly GCA_031386565.1 of Candidatus Omnitrophota bacterium. Lineage (GTDB taxonomy): Bacteria > Omnitrophota > Gorgyraeia > Zapsychrales > Fredricksoniimonadaceae > JACQQW01. The sequence continues at coordinate 8,700 of JANNCL010000022.1, read as the reverse complement.
AAAGATAAGGTTGAGAACTTTTTACATCAACAGGTTTGCTCTGGTCAGATCAACCTTAAAGAAGCTCAAAGCCAGATTGCAAATAACTGGCTTGATGTTTATAAAAAGATTGCGTCATACTGATTTATGGATCAAAGGTTTTTTAACGCGAAGGATATTGCTAAATATTTAGGGGTTAGTGAGGATGCGGTTCGTAAATGGGCACTAAGAGGAAAAATACCTTTTGTTAAGTTTGGAAAATCATTAAGGTTCGATATAAAAAAAGTTGAGCAATGGACGAAAAATGCAGAATGTTCATATGTTAAAAAGAGCTTCATCTCATAGGGCAAGCTTACCTGATAAAATACCTATTGAAATTAATGCAGAAATCCGCAATAGTCTTCAACCTGCCATAACCGCATTAGAATTGCTGAAAGAGGGTAAAGCTGTTCCTTCAGCATTTATGGATATTGCTATAAGAGAATTAAGTCTCATTGTTAAGAAATTATATTAAACAGTATTTTTGTTTAGTGTTTCTTTCTTGGCCAGCCGTTTGATTCCTATCCAGTGGTGATTATTCTCTGGTGCAGTACTGCTTTAACATTCCTGCCTTGTTGGGTCTCGTTTTCCACCCGTTTTGCCATCCTATCGATTCTTTTCTTTTGATTTTGTCATATGTATCAAGGACTACGCCCCGCGTGAAACAGCGTGGCTTGCAAGTGCTTCGCATCCTTGACACATATGATTTATAGAAATCAAAAAGAATCGAAAGGATCGTGCCATGGAACTTCAATACACAACTCAAAAACAAGTCGTAACGCCACAGATCATCTTTGAGATCATCAACGATTTACTTAAATTAGAAGATCCGCTTGATCAGGACAAAGAACATGTTTGGGCAATAGGGCTTAATAGTAAGAATCAGATCAAATACATAGATTTGATCCATTTAGGATCAGTAAATAGCTGCCCCTGTCAGCCGATGGAGATTTATAGACGCGCCTGCATTAAAGGTGTTGCCTCATTGATCGTAGCACATAACCATCCCTCAGGTGATCCTAAGCCGTCGTATAACGATATCGCGGGTACTGAAAAGCTAAAACAGGCAGGGGAGACTCTGGGAATTACCTTTTTAGATCATGTGATCGTAGCTAAAGAAAAATATTACAGCTTTTCAGATGCCGGGGAATTGTAGTATTCCCCCTGCTATCCTGCGCTTGCGCCATATCCTTTCGATTCTTTTTCTTTGATTTTGTCATATGTATCAAGGACTACGCCCCACAGGTGGGGCTTGCAAGTGCTTCGCATCCTTGACACAAATGACTTAATAGTAATCAAAAACAATCGAAAGGATAATCACCATGCAAACCCTTTATCCAGAAATCATCCAATTATCCACTGAAGAGCTAGAGCAATACATTGATGCCAAATATGAAGCAGATGCCCCGCAGGATGAACTGGATGCCTTGGAAACGGCATATTCAACCAGAGTCAGTGAAGATGATCTGTCCATGACTGAAGAAGAACCAAATATGCGGGAAGATACTGCAGAAGGGACGCATCTTGAAGAAAATCTTGTTTGTGCATATTGCCGGTATTTACAGCCGGATGATCATCGGGATGGAGCAATGACAAAGAAAGAGGTTGTCTCTTTCATGCGAGCGATCATCGAAGATTCTAAAGGGATCAACATGGGTATGAAAAAAGTAACCAATGCCCAAGTCCTCGATGCCGCTAAAGATGTATATGAATACAAGAAGAACTTGATCGAGAAATTTAAATCAAAGAATAAAATCTCACATATTCCTGCAAGACTGACGGGGATCTTAAGCTAAAAGTGAGAAGCGTTATTATCTGTTTTAGTGTGTGGGCTGTTCATTGCTTGCGGGTGGTGATCACCAGATTGTCTGATTTGAAAAGTTAAAGTTTTGGAATGGCTCAATTCTCCTTTTTGCTGTAAAAGCCTGCCTTCTAACTGATTCGACCTTTGCTTTTTCGCCTCAATTATATCCAAAAAATTATTTGTATAAAGGGCTTTGCAAGTGGCTTCGATGCTCTACGCCACCCTTGACACAAATAACTTTTTGGATGGTCGGCTCATTAAGCAGCAAAGGATGAATCAGTTAAGTCAAAAAACACATCAAAAAGGAGAAAAGCAATGAGCCAAAACCCAAAAATCAATTCAAATCAGCCAAACAGTCTGGAAGAAATCTTCGGTAAGCCGGTATTTACGTATACCAGTGATCAGGCCGTTGAGGATGGGATACTCTTTGACATAACCACTCTTAATCCTGACTGGAAGAAAGGGTTGTTTAATTATGTAACAGTTAATCTTTTAAGCAATGGTTACCTTAACCAAGATAACAAGATCAATATTCCAAATTTGCTTGATCTGTTAAATCAGGCCAATGGAATAGTTCGTAAAGAAACCAATAACTTCGCCTCTTTTGACACATTCTTTGACGGTTCAATTGAGTTACCCAGTGGAGCACAGCAAAAGATATTCATATGCTGTAATGAAACGGGAAAGTTTACGATCATGCTTCCTGAAGATTATTAAGCATCACCATAGCCCGCTGGCGACAGCGGGCTTTTTTACGTGTTGTTTTAAAAGAAAATCACCGCGATCGTGCGGGTATGTCCCAAAGTTCGATTCTGGTTCTTTGATTGTGTCATACGCGTCAAGGACTACGCCCCACAGGTGGGGCTTGCAAGTGCTTCGCATCCTTGACACGTATGACTTATACAATCAAAAAGAATCGAAAGGGGTGCGTCATGCAACACACACAAACAACACCAAGGATTTATGTAGCTTGTTTAGCCGCGTACAACAATGGGATGTTACATGGTCAATGGATCGATGCCAACAAGGATGCACAGGAAATTCAATATGAAATAAAGGACATGTTAGCAACAAGTCCAATAGCCAATGCGGAAGAATGGGCAATACATGATCATGAAGGGTTTGGGGGATTACGATTATCAGAATATGAAAGCATTGAAAAAGTAGCTGAACTGGCCGCGCTCATTGAAGAACACGGTGAAGCATGGTGCGCCTATGCGGGATATGTGGGGCTGGAATATGCAACATCAGAAGAGTTCAAAGAGGCATATCAAGGGAAGTGGAAATCAGAAGAAGAATTTGCAGAGTATATCGCTGAAGAAACCATGAATATCCCAGAACATCTTCAATACTATATTGACTATGAGAAAATGGCGCGGGACTTCTTTATCAACGATTATTTCTCGGTAGAGGGATCGGATTATCAGGTACACGTCTTTAGACGGATGTAATACTTTTGACCTGGGCATGTCATAAAACTGCCTTTTATATATCAGTCAAGATTTTACTGCTGTTCTATATCGTGTTTTTGATTATAATGGGTTAAGTTTATGATTAAATAGTGAAAAATATAAATTGAAAACTTCCTGTAATTGTAGTTACAGGATATAGCAGAGATTATGATAAGTAGGGGGTTGGTATGGCTCAAATTGATTCCATTGATAAATTAATACAGATTATACAATCCAGAGATTTAAAAGAACATTTGTTCGAGAATGTTGAATTAAAATCGTCTTGGCAACTTGATCATGGTAAGAAAATATGTGCTTTTGCTAACATTATAAATCAAAAGAATTCTTGGTTAATTGTAGGAATAAATGATGAAGGCATCTTGTTGGGAAATTCTGAAAAATGGGCTAAAGAAAACCAAGTTGTCATTGCCCAACAAGTTAATGAACATCTAAATCCTACCCAAGCTGTTCGAAGCATTACTTGTCATGAAATTAATAGCTATTGGATTCTAATAATCCATATTGTTCCTCCAGGAGCATTGACACAGTGGAAAAAACAATCATACAAAATTGTTGGGACGTCTTGCACTCAAATGACTCCTGAGGAAACAATGCAGCTTGTAGTTTCGCTGCCTGGTTTAGAAGATTACTCAGCCCAATCTACTGAATCTGAATTAGATCTAACTCTGATAAAGAATTTTGCTTCACATATATGTTTACAGAGAAACGAAGCGCAGTTTTCTGATTTAACCAATTGTTCGCCTGAAGATGTGTTAAAAAGAATTGGTTTGTTAAATAAAAGAACCGCTGATATTTTATTTGGAAAATATAAGTTTAGAGTTGTGATTTACACTGCAAGTGGTGAACCAGTCTATAATTCCACTGAAAACAGTCTAATTAAATTGCTTTCACTAAATTTTATTGATTTAATTAAGAAACATAGCGGTCAGTATTCTACAAAAGCACTTAAAGAAGCTTTGGCAAACACCGTAGCTCATACAGCTTATTTTGATAAGCAGGGTGATGTTCTAATTGAAATTTTTCCAAACAAATTAATAATAAGCAACCTTTGTTTACCTGAAGCTGCGCATTTTGCGAATAAATGGTTTTCTCGAAGCCGAAATACTACAAATATTTTATTGATGGAGACACTAAGGCTCGCAAAGCATGTAGACGAGCTGGGTCGCGGTAAAAATTTAATTTTTAGCGAATGTATTAAGGGAGGGCAGAAACCGCCAAATGTAAGCATAGAGCCAGCTGGTCAGTTCTCACGCTGGAGGCTTTATTTATATGCTTATTCAGACGATCCAATTCAAACTAAAATATTTAATCGATTAAAAACGCTATATAAAGATGATTTTAAGGCACTTGTAGCGTATGCTTTAGTGCTTTGGAGAAATGTACCGGTTTCACATATTTCTAAGTATATTGATGGAGAGTCTGAACAATATTTCGTTGAAATATTACAAGATCTTAACGGGCCTGTATTCTTCTACGAAAAAGAAGATCGACTAATGTTACATAGATGGGTACGTGTTTTGATTGAAGAAGGTCAAGATGCTAAAACTTTTACCCCATCTGAAGAAGATGGTTTAAGAAATTTTGCTAAGGAGCTACAAACAAAACATTATCAAGGATATATAACGCCTAAAGAATTAAGGCTTTTAGCACATATGACCGAGACATCATCTGAGAAAGCCTTAAGTTCAAAATTGTTACGAAAATGGACAAATGAAGGACATTTAGAATTAATTAGTAGTGGTAAATATAAATTTAAAGATCCATATTCTTCTTATTCAGGTATAGCTGCACTATTGGGACAAATTATGAAATCTAGCACTGTCTCTAATGAATCAACAGTAGGAACACTTTTGGGGGACGCTCAACAGCTGATTTAAATTGGGATTATGGATAAGTAGAGCATATATTAAGAAAATGGCTCCTGTAATAGAAGATACAGGAAATGAAAAGGCAATTAAAATAAAATATGGCTTTTAATGAAGATACAAGAGTAAAGATCCCAGCAATACTACATTTATGTAGATTAGGGTATGAGTACATCTCACTATCTAAAGCTACAAGAGATGAGAGCACCAACATATTTACTGATATTTTTAGTAAAAGCATAAAAGGAATAAATTCTGAAGCTAATCTTCAAGAAGGGGACATAAAAAAGCTATTACAAGAAGTTTCCTTGATACTCGATAATGAGGATTTGGGGCAGGCTTTCTATAAGAGGATGATTGATGCCTCAGGAATTAAACTAATAGATTTTAAGGATTTCAGTAGGAATAAATTTAATGTTGTTACAGAGCTTACTTGTAAGAATGGTGATGATGAGTTTAGACCAGACATAACACTCTTAATTAATGGAATGCCATTAGCTTTTGTTGAAGTAAAGAAGCCTAATAATCAAGATGGTGTTCTAGCTGAAAGAGAAAGAATAAATGTAAGGTTTAAGAATAAGAAGTTTAGGAAATTCATCAACATATCACAGATTCTAATCTTTTCAAATAACATGGAGTATGACTCAGAATCTGTTGAACCAATCCAAGGGGCTTTTTATGCAACAACTTCTTTAAAGGATGCTAGTTTTAATTGCTTCAGGGAAGAAGAAAAACTAGATTTAACAAGAATACTTAAACCAGAAGATGATGATCTAGAGAATCTGGTTTTAAGAGATAACAATCTTACCTCAATAAAACACTCTCCTGAGTTTATTACAAATAAGTCAGTAGATACTCCCATCAATAGAATTCTAACTTCATTATTTTGTCAGAACAGACTTGCTGATCTATTGAAATATTCCATAGCTTATGTGAATGGCATATTTGGAGTTGAGAAGCACATCATGAGATACCCTCAATTCTTTGCTACTAAAGCTATTGAAAAGACTTTAGAAGGTGGAATTAAGAAGGGAATTATATGGCACACTCAGGGAAGTGGGAAGACAGCTCTTGCTTTCTACAATGTCCATTATTTGACTGATTATTATCAGAAAAAAGACATTGTTCCAAAGTTCTATTTCATTGTGGATAGAATTGATCTAATGATTCAAGCAAGGTTGGAATTTACTAGTAGAGGACTAGATGTTCATACAGTCAATTCAAAGGATGAGCTTTTAAATGATTTTAAACAACAAAAGGTTATTCATAACCCATCAGGCAAAAGAGAAATTACAGTAGTAAATATTCAGAAATTTAAGGATGAAGGAGAATTGTTAAAACCTAAGGATTATGACATAAATATCCAAAGGGTTTATTTTCTAGATGAAGTTCATAGAAGTTATAACCCTACAGGAAGTTTTTTAGCCAATCTCTTTATCTCAGATAGAAATGCTATTCATATAGGACTTACTGGAACTCCTTTGATAGGACAGGATAGAAAATCCAGAGATACATTTGGCAATTATATACATAAGTATTATTACAATGCCTCCATTGCAGATGGGTATACCTTGAGATTGATCAGGGAAGGGATTGAAACTAGTTACAAAAGTCAATTAGAGAAAGTTTTACAAGATCTAGAGGTTCTAAAAGGTGGACTTAATAGAAGAGAAATCTATGCCCATGAGCAATTTGTAGAACCTATGCTTGATTATATAGTGAATGATTTTAAAAAAAGCAGAATAACCTACGGAGATGACAGTATAGGAGGAATGGTTGTCTGTGATAGTTCTGATCAAGCAAAGAAAATGTTTGAGATCTTTAATAAGAAGTATGCAGAAAAAAGCCCAGAAGGTAAGGCTGGGTTAGTTTCATCTTTGATCTTACATGACATAGGAGATCAAGATGAAAGGAAGGAAGATGTAGAGAATTTCAAGGCAGGTAAAATAGACCTTCTATTTGTTTATAACATGCTTCTTACAGGGTTTGATTCTAAAAGACTTAAGAAGCTATATATAGGCAGGCTTATAAAGGATCACAATCTGCTACAAACTCTTACAAGAGTAAATAGACCTTATAAGAACTTTAAATATGGTTTTGTTGTAGATTTTGCAGACATAAGCAAGGAATTTGATGCTACAAACAAAGCATATTTTGAGGAGTTACAACTAGAACTAGGAGATGAATTTAAGAACTACTCAAATCTTTTTAAGACCAAGGAAGAGATTGAGAGTGAGATCAATGAGATCAAAGACAGGCTCTTTCACTATGATTTAAATAATGCTGAAGTGTTCTCACAACAAATTAGTCAAATATCAGATAAGAAACAGGTGTTAGTAATCAAAAAGACTTTAGAGAATGCAAAGAATCTGCTTAATATAATCAAACTGTTTGGTCATTATGAGTACCTTGAAAAGCTAGACTTTAAGAAGCTTAATGATTTGTACAATGAAGCTTCCAGACATTTAGATCTATTGAATCTTAAGGATTCAGTACATAACAGTACAGAAAACACTAACCTTTTAAACATAGCTCTTGAGAAAATTGTCTTCATGTTTCATAAGGTTTCTGAATCTGAGCTGATTATTGCTGATCAATTAAAAGATATATTGCAGAGAACAAGAGAGTCTTTAGCTAGAAATTTTGATCCAAATGACCCAGAGTTCATAACACTTTATGAAGAGTTAAAAAGATTATTCAATAAGAAGAACTTAGAAGAGATAACTCAAGAAGACATGAGGCAAAACATTGGTTCTTTAGAGAGCATCTTTAATAGGGCAAATGATCTCAATAGAAGGAATGATTTGCTAAGAACTAAGTATGGCAATGATGAGAAATACACAAGGACACATAAAAGGATCTTAGAGAAGGGGAATATAACTAGAAGAGAAAGTGATATTCATGCTTCTTTGCTTTGTATTAAACAACAAACTGATGAGAGGGTTTTAAACAATAACAGATTGTTAAACAATGAGAACTATTTTGAGCAATTAGTGGGGCAAACAGTAATTGGTTGTTTTGAGAGAACGCACACCAATCTGGACAGTGATGCTATTAAGTACATTAATAAGTGTTTGGTAAAAGAATATATCAATGAATATCAAGGGAATCTAAATGACCACACAAGATTTTACAACTCAAACTAAGCAGTTAATTGATGGTTTAAAAACAGTCTGTGCCTCTTATGGGTTGGGCAATGATGGCAATGAGTTTAAGATCATCACCCAAGTATTTCTTTATAAATTTATGAATGATAAGTTTGCTTTTGAGGTCAAAGAGGTAGATCCAAGGCTGAAGAAGGCTGAATCATGGGAGAAGGAGATAGCTAAATATTCCAATAAAGAATATGACATGTTACTTATGAAGTTAGGACCTGATAGTGCCAAACTAAAAAGAGAGCATTTCATATCCAATTTACATAACAAACAGAATGATGATAAGTTTGCGGAGCTCTTTGATAACACTTTAAGGGATATAGCAATCTACAATAATGACATATTCTCAGTTAAGACTGGAACAGGTTCAAAAATCACTCTTTTTG
>JANNCL010000027.1:0-9259 GCA_031386565.1 Candidatus Omnitrophota bacterium | reverse complement strand
GGCTGTTGAGAATTCTCATGAACAGGACACAGCTCCTGTCGAGGCGCAAACACAGCCTGCATCAGTTCAGGAACCACCTGAGGATAATTCTTCAGAACAAAAGGAACCTATAGCTCCGTGGAAGTTGATCGCCCAGGATGCGCAAACGGCATATACGGCCAAAGATGATGCCTTGGCGGAGAAGAAATTATTGGAAGTGCTGCGGATAAAACCGGATAGTCCCAAAGAAGTGTATGAGCTGCTGTCCTATAGTCAATATAATCAGGGGAAACTGTTGAATGCCGCGGTCAATCTTGACAAAGCCATGGACCTGGGCTTTGAACCTGATCCTAAGGTTCTAGAAGCTCTCAAACCTTTTATGTACCATGAACTATCCGCGACGATGCCTGACGGTCAAGTGATCTCAATCAAAGGCAGTACTATGTGTGATACAAAGTTATTGGGGGATATTATTACAAGACTGATGAGTGTACAAAAGAACCCTAAGGACCTTGTGGATATGCGTCCACAAATAGTCAAAATAGATCCACAAACCAAGAGTGCCGAGGAAGAGTGGCTGGTAAGAACGAAGCAGGCCCAAGTGACTTATTCGATCCTCTTTACCCAGGACCCTCAAAAAGGGACGAATTTCGAGATCATGGTACCCAAAGAAGTCCTGGTGAAAGGTCAGATCACGGCTCATCCCATTGAAAATCGAGCCATACCGGGCACGCAAGATGCTTCCGGGACCAACGTTGGATTGATCGCGGTGGTCCTGGCATTTTTAGCCGCATTGGGCATTGGCTTAAGTTCTGTTTTCAAAAGGGGAGAGGTAAAGAAGGAAGCGAAGGGATCTATGGTAGAAACGCCTCAATCGATGCTGGGAGTTTTTATTAAAGCTGGACCGAACAAAAGAGTGTGTGCATATTGTATCGACATTTTGCTGATCGGGTTATTGAATGCTCCGGTACAGATAATGCTTGGACTTCAGGCGGGGACTATTTTACCGGTCTTTTATCTGGTGTTTAAGGACGCTTGGGAAGGGCAAAGCATTGGTAAACGCATCGTAGGGATTAAAGTCGTGAATGACGAAGGTCACGCGTTGAGCATCATGCAAAGCGTTCAAAGGAATATATTCTGGGTAATAGGATTGCTATCGATCGTCAATGTCATGTTTGGTTTAATACCAGGGTTTGCCGTGGCTGTTGAATATGTTGCCATGATCACCAATAAGGACGGGCAAAGGTTCAGCGATCGCTTTGCCCATACTAAAGTTGAGGACATGCGTCCTGCGCTTAAGGACGGTATTTTCTTGATCGCGGCGATCATTATAATGATATTGTTCCTGCTGCTTAATTCTTTATTGATCGCAAGATTCTATCCTAAGCCGGGATTATAATAATTTCTTATCTTTTGATTTGAAAAGCGCCGGCCTTTTAGTTAAGATTAAATCTATCCAAGCCTCAACCGTTCGGACCTGAACCCCTTATAAAAAAATGCCCGTTAATTTTGACCGTTTTACCTTAGTTCAGTATTTAGACCAACTATCCACCAAAGAACCTGTTCCCGGCGGCGGCTCTGCGGCGGCCTATGTGGCGGCATTGGGAACGGGATTGCTTTCGATGGTCGCTAATTACTCTTTAGGGCGTAAAGCCAATACAAAAACTGTTGAGGCGCGTTTGCTTAGATCACGGACAGCATCGGAAGTGATCCGTAAGCGATTATTGGCATTGACCAGCCTTGATTCAGAGGCCTATTTACAGATCGTTGCCGCGCGTGCGAAAGATAATAAAACACAACGCCTGGCCAGTCGTAACGCGGCGAAAGTGGGAGAGGAAATTTGCCGGCTTTGTTATAAGGCGATGGAACTAACGCCGTTTCTGGTGGAAAAAGGGAATCCCTATTTATTAAGCGATGTAGAAGTCGCCGTTGAACTATTGCGGGCAGGTTATAATGGTTCAATGGTCATGGTAAAGATAAATCAATGAGCGCTAAGATCTTAGACGGCAAACTTCTGGCCGTGCACTTAAAAGAACAATTAAAGCATGATATTGATACGGTCGTTAAAGCAAAGGGGCAGCACATCGCTATTGCTTCGATCATCGTTGGTAAAGATCCCGCGGGACTTTCGTATGCCCTAAGCCAGCAGAAAACTGCACAAAGCCTTGGGATCAATTACCAATTACAAGAACTTCCGGAAAATGCAACTAAAGAACAGGTCTTAAGTCTAATTGCGCGTTTGAATAATGATGTTAATGTTCACGGGATCATGGTCAATAAACCATTACCGGTGCATATTGATTTTAGTATCCTCATCAATGCTTTAGCGCCGGATAAAGACGTAGAGGGGATGTCCCTCAATAATCTGGGCCGTTTGTTCATCGGAAAAAGCCATATGATCCCTTGTACGGCCGCTGCGGCCATGGCGCACCTGCATTCGGTGGGCATCGACCTTAAGGGAAAAGAAGCGGTGGTGATCGGTCGTTCTGATATCGTCGGTAAACCGTTGGCCTTGTTATTATTGCAGGAACATATCACTACAACTATTTGCCATTCGGCGACAAGCAGGGCGGGCAAATTGGATGGTCATATCAAGCGCGCGGATATTTTGATCGCGGCCATTGGACAGCCGCTGTTCGTTAAAAGTGATTGGATCAAACCCGGTGCTATCGTCATTGATGTTGGCATCAATCATGTGGATGGTAAACTGACCGGGGATGTTGATTTTGATTTAGTGAAAGAAAAAGCAGGATATATCACGCCGGTACCGGGCGGTGTAGGACCGGTCACTTCCGTGATGTTAATGCATAATGCGTTCGAGGCGTACAAATGTCAAAAATTGTAATTATCGGTAACTCTCCCGCGAGTGTTACGGCCATTGAAACATTGCGTGCTAATGGGTTTAGCGGCGAGATCGTTCTTTTTTGTGCGCAGGGAGTCCTGCCGTATGCGCAAGAGGTTTTTCCGGCGTGGGTCGCTAAAGATGTGAAAGAATCGCAAGTGTTCTTGAAATTAGATAAATTTATTCAAGAACATAAGATCGCATTGATCGCTAATGAGAAATTAACCCGGATCAGCACCAAGCGCCATCAACTAACGACTGAGAATAAAACCCATGTCGCTTTTGATCAATTATTGATCACAGACCTTCCTGCCGCAGCTTACCCGTCGATCAAAGGGTATCAAAAAGAAGGTGTTTTTAATACGTATCTTTTTCCATCGGTAAAGCATTTAACAAAGACATTGCATGAGATCGATAATGTGGTGGTCAAAGTCAGCCGATTGGATGGTTTTGAATTCGCCTGCGCCTTATCCCGGGCGGATAAAGAAGTGGTGATGTTGGCGCCTAAAGAAGGGTTATTAAGTTCAATTTTTGACGAAGAAACCTCTATGTTGCTCAAGCAGATTGTGGAAGCCAAAGGCATACGGGTTATTTATGACGATATCGATGAGATATTAGGTGATACACAGGTCAAAGCGGTGCGTCTGGAATCTGGTAAGGTCATGGCCGCAGAAGGGGTTGTTTTTGATAATGTGACTCCGGATATCAAGATCTTGCATGAAACAGACTTGCTTATTGACGGTGTTTTTAGCGTGAATGCATCGTATCAGACAGCAGAGGAACGTGTTTTTGCGGCGGGAAACGCTGTTGTTGGATTCGGATTGACGCATCAGGAATTATCCGCATACGGAAAAGCAGCGGCACTCAATATGCTTCATCCCGGTTCAGGAACAGAAAGATCCGGTCTTGTCGTGCGTGATTTTGGTGCAGCGATCTGTGATGGTTTTTATGGCGGGCAGCTGCGTTTGCCGGAAGGCGGCCGTGAGCATATGAAATTTGACGGACCTTCCAATATTTATAAAAAGATATACTTATCTTCGGATAAACTGGTTGGCGCCGTGTGGATGAATGCCATGGCGGATAAGCCCAGGGTAGTAAAAGCCTTGAATGAACAGCAAATTCTGCCATCCGGTCAAGAAGACCAATTCCTATGAACCAACCTCAAGTTTACTTGATCGACGCCTATGGCTTGATCTACCGTGCGTATTACGCGGTCAAATCACTGAATAACAGCAAAGGGCAGCCGACCAATGCTGTTTTCGGTTTTTGTAATATCTTGCGTAAATTGTTGAATGATCTAAAACCCACCCATTTGGCGGTATGTTTCGATGTTGGTAAAAAAACATTCCGTCAGGAAAAATATCCCGAATATAAAGCGCATCGACAGGCCATGCCGGATGACCTGGTGGCCCAGATCAATATGATCAAAGCGATCATAGAGGCGTACAATATCCCGATCGTTGCTTTAGAAGGGCATGAGGCGGATGATGTCATGGCCACATTGGCCAAACGTTTTGGCCGTGAAGCCATAGTAACGCTGGTGACCGAAGATAAAGACATGGGACAATTAGTCGGGGGGCAGGTACAGATCTATAGTGCCCGGCAAGAAAAATTCATCCATGCGGAAGATGTTAAATTAAAGTTTGGCGTGACACCCGCTCAAATCATTGATTATATCGCGCTTGCCGGGGATAGTTCCGATAATATCCCTGGTGTCAAAGGTATCGGTGAAGTAGGTGCCAGGAAATTATTGGAAGAGTTCGGCACATTGGAGAATATCTATAAGAATTTAGATACCATTAAAGCCATAAAATTACGCGAAAAACTGGACGTGTCAAAGGCGGATGCCTTCATGAGCCAGGAATTAGCCACGCTCCACCCCGATGTTGATGTGCCGATCACGTTCGAGGATATTAAAGTTCAAGAACCTAACCGTCCACGATTACTGGAGCTTTATGAAGAACTGGAATTTCGTAAATTCGCCCAGGAGTTAAGTTCCGCTCCAACGATCATGGGGACCTCTGATTTTGACCCGATGGTCCGCTTAGACGATATGGATATTGTTTATGATCTTAAAGCTTTATTGAAATTAGGTCATTCATTTGGTAATAAAGTATTTGATGCGTACTTGGCGGGATATTTATTAAGCGGTGGACAGAAATTTGATATAGCCACGTTATCCTGGAATTATTTACGAACAGCGCCGCATGTAAATATTTTAAAAGATCTATATGCGCCATTATCAGCCGCGTTGAAAGAGAATGACATGGAAGGGCTATATTATGGCATTGAACTTCCGCTTGTCTTTGTTTTGAACACGATCGAACATAACGGGGTTAAGATCGATGTGGACTTTTTGAACGGATTATCGAAGGAAAGTCAAGGCAGGATCGAGGCGACGCTGCAGGAATTATACAAAGAGGCGGGCTGTGAGTTCAATGTCAATTCGCCGAAACAATTAAGTGAAGTGCTTTTTGAGAAGTTGAAATTACCGGTCATCAAGAAAACTAAGACAGGATTCTCAACGGATGAAGAAGTGCTCACACGGTTAGCCGGGCAGCATCCATTGCCTGCGCTGATCCTGGAATATCGTCAGATCGCGAAATTAAAAAGCACCTATATTGACGCGTTGCCTTTGATGATCGATGCGCGGGATAATAAAATACACGCGACGTTTAATCAGACGGGCGCTGAGACCGGCCGTTTAAGTTCCAATAATCCCAATTTACAGAATATACCCATACGCACCGATCTAGGGAAACGTATCCGTGAGGCATTTGTTGCTTTTGATCACAACAACACATTGCTATCGGCGGATTATTCCCAAATAGAGCTGCGTATCCTGGCGCACTTATCAGGCGATGAGAATTTATCCAAAGCTTTTGCTCAAGATCAGGACATTCACCGGTATACCGCGTCGCTGATGTTCGACGTGAAGGAATCGGACGTTGATAACACCATGCGCTATGCTGCTAAACGCATCAATTTCGGCATCCTCTATGGGATGAGCGCGTTTGGGTTGTCAAAAGATCTGGATGTTTCTATGAAACAGGCGCAAGAATTTATTGATAAGTATTTTATGCGATATCCTAAAGTACACGCTTATCTTGACGGCGAAGTCCAGAAAGCGCGGGATAAGGGATACGCGGCAACCATGTTCAATCGCCGCAGGTATTTACCGGAGATCAAAAATCGTAATATGGCGCTGCGTCAGTTCGCTGAACGCCAGGCGATCAATGCGCCCATACAAGGGACTGCCGCGGATCTCATCAAAAAAGCGATGGTTGATATCGACGTGCAATTACGCCATAAGAAATTAGGCTCTTTAATGATCATGACCGTGCATGATGAATTGGTCTTCAATGTGGTTAAGAGTGAAGAAAAAGAAATGATAGATTTAGTTAAACGAAGTATGGAAGGTGCGTTAGAATTGAGTGTTCCAATTAAAGTTTCAATAAAGACCGGTCGTAATTGGCTGAACATGTCAGCGGTAAATTAAAATTATGAAGATCGTATTCTGCGCCTCAGAAGTTGTCCCTTTTGCCAAAACCGGCGGTCTTGCAGATGTATGCGGTTCTCTGCCGCCGGCCCTGGAAAAATTGGGCCATGAAGTCATCATCATCACGCCGCGTTATAAAACCTCTAAAGTGTCGCTGCCATCACCGATCGTCCGTATCGGGGAGAATGTGAAAGTATATTTTATCGAGCACGCGCAATATTTTGGACGCGAGGGTTTGTATGGTGATTCTACCGGTGATTACGCGGATAATTTAGAACGTTTCGCTTATTTTTGTCATGCGAGCTTAAAGTTATTAAAAGAGATCAAGTTCAAGGCTGACATCGTTCATTGCCATGACTGGCATACAGGGATTATTCCTATTTTGCTTAAAACAAAGTATAAAGACGATGATTTCTTGAAGAAAACAAAGTCGGTGTTGACCATTCATAATCTAGCCTATCAAGGGGTCTTTCCTAAAAGCCAATACAATAAATTAAATGTTGACGGGCATTTGTTCCATACCCAGGGCTTAGAATTCTATGATCAGATCAATGTTCTAAAAGGCGGGATCATTTTTGCTGACGCTGTCACGACGGTCAGTCCGCAGTATGCGAAAGAGATGCAAACAGAGGATTTTGGTTGTGGATTAGACGGTGTTCTACGAAATCGCGCGAACGATGTGGCGGGCATCATCAATGGTCTTGACTACGATGCCTGGGACCCCTCGGATGATCCTTTCCTGGAGCAGAGTTTCAGCGCGGCTAATATAGGCGGTAAAGCCCAGGATAAAGCAGCGTTGCAGAAAATGATGGGACTTCCGATCAATGAACGGATCCCTGTCTTTGGATTTGTGGCGCGGCTATGTCATCAAAAAGGTTTGGATCTGATCGTGGATGCTATGGACGATATTCTAAAACATGGGGCACAGGTCGTTATTACCGGACACGGAGACCGCAAATATCACCGGATGTTAGAGGAGTGTGCCAGCTATTATCCTGACCGTATTGGTTTACATTTAAAATTTGATGAGGCAATAGCACATAAGGTTTATGGAGGCAGCGATTTCTTTTTGATGCCTTCTGTATTTGAGCCATGCGGCTTAGGTCAAATGATCGCTTTACGTTATGGTTCTATTCCGCTTGTCTATCGTACCGGCGGTTTGGCGGATACCATCCGTTTATATGATGTTATCCATCAGACCGGCAATGGATTTGTATTCACGGAGTACACTAAGGCTTCTTTTGTACGCGCCGTGACAGAAGCGGTCAGAACTTATAAGCATAAGACACACATGGATTTCTTATTAGCTCAAGCCATGCGCATTCGTTTTTCCTGGGATAAAAGCGCCAAAGACTACATTAAGGTCTATCAGAAATGCCAATCATCGGTCTAACCGGCAGCATAGGGACAGGGAAAAGTACGGTGGCGGCCATGTTCGCTAAAAAGGGGGCGATCGTACTTGATGCGGACGCCATCACGCGGGAACTCTTAACCAAAGATAAGAAATGTATAAAAAAAGTGGCAAAAATATTTCCAGGTGTTATACTTGCCAATAGTGAAATAGATCGTTCGAAACTTGCCAATATAGTTTTTCAAAATCCGCGTGACTTAAAAAAACTTACCAGCATTCTTTATCCAGAGGCCTTGAAGCAAGTTAAAACAAAAATTTCAGAATATAGGAAACAAAAAAAACTGATAGTCTTAGATGTTCCCTTATTATTTGAGTCCGGATGGGATAAGCTGGCAGATACCAGCATCGTCGTTAAAGCCCTCCGTGAACAGCAAACAGCACGCGTGCAGGCACGCCTGGGACTAACATCAGCACAGATCAGCCAACGATTGAAGTTGCAGATCCCTTTAAGAGAGAAATGCAGTATGGCGGATATCATCATTGATAATAGCGGGACAAAGGATCAAACGCGTCAGCAGGTCAACGCGATATTCCATAGATTACAACAACGTAGTTAATAGAGGAGATTCACAATATGGGTAGGACTGAAACAACAAAAAACGACAAAGAAGAAATTAAAGAGAACGGTGATTATAAGCCTAAGAATCCGGGCGGTAAGACCGTTAATATAGAAGAGTTGAAGGAAATGAAGATGGCTGAGCTCTCTAAGCTTGCCCGCGATCTGGATGTTCAAGGCGCCTCGACCCTAAAGAAACAGGACTTGATCTTCAAGATCTTGCAAGCTCAGGCTGAAAAAGAAGGGCTCATGTTTGGCGAAGGGACATTGGAGATCCTCTCTGAAGGTTTTGGATTCCTGCGTTCTGCCAAGTATAATTATTTGCCGTGTCCGGATGATATTTACATTTCACCCTCACAGATCCGCCGTTTTGATTTAAAGACCGGTGATACCGTATCCGGCCAGATCCGTCCGCCTAAGGAAGGGGAGAAATATTTCGCTTTATTGAAAGTCGAAGCAGTCAATTTTGAGAATCCGGAAAAATGCAAGGATAAGATCTTTTTTGATAATTTGACGCCGTTGTATCCTAAGGAACGTTTGAATTTGGAGATCGGTCAGCAGGAAGTGACCACCCGTATCATCAATTTGTTAACGCCGCTAGGCAAGGGCCAGCGTGCTTTGATCGTAGCTCCGCCGTTTAGCGGTAAGACGGTCATTATGCAAAAGATGGCCAATGCCATTGTGACGAATCATCCGGATGTGGTTTTGATCGTTCTGTTGATCGACGAACGCCCGGAAGAAGTTACTGATATGCAGCGTAGCGTCAAAGGCGAGGTCATTGCTTCCACGTTCGATGAACCTGCCGAACGCCATGTGCAGATAGCCGAGATCGTCATTGAGAAAGCGAAGCGTTTGGTTGAACATAAACGCGACGTGGTGATCTTGCTTGACAGCATCACCCGTTTAGCCCGCGCTTATAATACGGTTGTTCCTCACTCCGGCAAGATCCTCTCCGGCGGTGTGGATTCCAAC
>JANNCL010000342.1:0-6796 GCA_031386565.1 Candidatus Omnitrophota bacterium | reverse complement strand
CAATATGATGATGGTGATGCCCGCCGGCATGATCATGGCATAAGGCATAATACAAACGCCGGTCCTCCCGCTGTATCTTAACCAGGATCCCGCAAGCTTCGAAAACTTCCAAATTACGGTAAATGCTGGGCAGCCCCAGCTGCTTAAAATGCTTCTTTAACTTTCCCCACACCTGCTCCGGCGACAAGCATCGGCTCTCCCCGGCAAAATAATCCAGGATCGCCTTGCGTTTGGGTGTTAATTTCAAATGTTGAGATCGTAATTTAGCTAAATAGAGCATACTTTTAAATGAAAATGGTTTCTATTTATACGGCAAAAAAAATAAAAAGTCAAGAGTTATCCCCTGCGCCCTTAATGCGGCACATCCTGAAATATAGGCATCGACTTGGCCGGCCTAATTTCAATGATACACGGAACAAACCCTTCAATGCCCGCAAGCTTCGCCATATCCTGCAGCGCGATCGGCAGAGGCATCCCCTTGCCATTACGCTTGATCACTAAATCCATATTAGAAGCGTTCATATCAATACCGCCGGGATTCGCCAAAAGATTCTCGCTCATCACAGGATTTTCGCCATCTAAAAGCAGTATACTTTTCATGGCTGCATCTTTTTTGTCAATTGCTCGATCAATAAACGGAACAACTCTTATTTGCAAATAAACGGTCAACGCGCTGCTCAATCGTGAACGCACAGAGCGGTCCAATACTCCCGGGGAATGATCAAGTGGAATAAATTTGATAAAATTAATCGTGTTAAGAATTGCATTGGATACCACCTGATTGTCAACTCCTTCTATCGCTATACTACGTTGAGACAAGCCCTTGACCATCTCTTTGACCAAAGACACCTTACCCTCATTTACCGAGATGATCATTTGTTCAAGCGCGGTCTTTACATCGGACATCGGAACCGGCCGCTCAATATCCGGAAATATTACCGAATTCATCGCCGCATCGTTCAATTGACCAGATCCCTCCGAACCCTTCTCATCCTTCACACGATCTGTTACCCAAAAATTATTACGTCCTTGTGATCTTTGTACAGCACCTACTAAGCGATCTGAAATCCTCACTCTTTGTAACAATAATTCTCGCAATTGCTGATACTGAAGTTCTAAAAAATATCTAACCCAGGAATTTGCAGCTGTTCGATACCGTTGACGATTTACTACCATCTTTTTTCTCAATTCATCACTGCTCATCCCGGCGTCACTGCTTAAACCAGCATTAAAAGAATCAAAACTTTTCTTTGTTAACTCACCAATGTCCTGCATTGAATGCGGCATAATACCAAGAACCCCGCAAACATGACTATATTCCCAGTATGATCGCCCCATAAACTCCCGATCCAAAATAAACCGTTTTTGCGGATCATTAGAAAGAAAGAACTTGAACCGATTCTTAACCACCTCAAGCATTGCATCTCCCAACTTAGAATCTAGTTGATACGCTTTCATGATAACCGCGTCTAATCCTAAAGATCTTTGATCCTTCATCTGTTTGAAAATATCTACCGCTGTCATGGGATCATTTGCCCCCATTGCCTGATTCACATCCCCAAGTCGATCCGCCATCGCCGCGTCCCTAAGACCACCATTTTTATATTCCATTTTTAATGCTCCAAGGACGAGCTTCCTTAAGTTTTCCAAACCAATCGTTTTCAAACCACGCATTAAAGTACTGCCTGGACGCTCGCTTTGTAAATATTCCTCGATCAATTGTCCGGCTGTGTTAGTTTCATCACCTAAAATATCCAACGGAACCCAGACAGAATCAGATAACTCACGCGTCGGTTTGATCAAAGAGGATGTATCTGAATCTACATAAACCATCAGATTAACCAGGATTCGACCAGCATTGTCTGTGTAATCATCGATCCGTCCATGTAAATCACCCGCTGTGATCTGGATCTTAGCCTCCTGATCTAATTCCCGAACACCCGCAGCCGGTATCGATTCTAAGCCTTCTATTAAATCACTATTAACAAGCAGGCCTGATTCCTTTAATTTTTGCCGCTGATCGTCATTCTCATACAAAGCATTCTCCGGATTATCCACCTTTCCGACCGGAGGCGTATATTCTCCCACCTTATCCGCCGCCTCACCCGTTCTCTTCCCCAACATCAACATCCATCGCTCATTAATTTTGCGCAACACAAGGACACCCGCAACGATCAATTTCTCCTTATCGGTTCTTAAAGCCTGCCACTGTTGAAATTGAGAAACATGCTTAACACCTTTCATGCTGCTCCTTAGTTCTTCAACGCCTAAGGAATTTATCTCGGCCAAATTATTCACGGATTTTGTATCCATGCTCCTGACATTAATAGAACCGCCTGTATTCTTTTGAAGGAACGAAATATACCGCGCTGTCGTGTCGCTCTCGCGCACTAAAACCCCTAATTTCATGAACATTGAGTACGACATAGACCCAATGGAACGAACATTATTTCTTCCCACCAGCATATGCACACCATTGGCCGTACCGCTTTCCTGTATTTGGGATACTTCCACATCATCCGGCACCAAGAACGATAACAGCACATCAAGGACTCCTCTGATCGCATTCTTATCTTCCTCATTCTCCGCTGACAGCACCCGATCAATGTCGATCCCTCGTTCGCGCAAGACCTTCTTGATCGAACCATAGACCGCGGTAATATCCTTATAATCCCCGTGCAAATCTGCTTTTACCTGCGTTTTAATTAACTCGCGTTCCACGGGATCTGATGCCAGAGAATAGATGTCACCGTTCCCGGACAAATGATCTAAGGCATAAAAAGCGCTCGTGACAAACATTCGGCGCTCTTTCAGACTTAATGGCTTTCCTCCGAATATATTCCCAAAAACATTAGGCAAAACAAGCAGCGAGATCAGATCGACTTCCCCTCTTGAATTCCTGATATTGTATTTCCTCTCCCTGCGCAAGACATCGCCTCCGAAACTTTCTTTCTCAATAGTGCTAACCGTGACTTCACTTGTGATCATCGCAGGATCTGTTTTCCAATAATCCCGTCTCTCATATGTGCCGGGTGTTTGGGCCTGAACCAAAGATCTTTCCGCGAGCCTTAGTATCTCTTTGGGGAAATAATACTTAAGATCGATCGCTAACGATGCAGCCACATATCTCCAATATAGTCTATTAAACTCCTCATTTAACGCCGCCTTAAGTTCATTCTTACCGGAAGAATTCAATAGAGACCTTCTATTATTAAACAACAGTCCCAACAATTTACTGACATCAGGTGCTGTGAACCACAAGCTCTGAACAATACGCTCCGCCTGAGACATCGCCGCGTCGTTCTTT
The DNA here is from genome assembly GCA_031386565.1 of Candidatus Omnitrophota bacterium. Lineage (GTDB taxonomy): Bacteria > Omnitrophota > Gorgyraeia > Zapsychrales > Fredricksoniimonadaceae > JACQQW01. Next base: position 3,489 of record JANNCL010000342.1, on the reverse strand, counting down.
TTACCCACAGCCATTGCATGATCTAATAATCTCACCGAAATTCCCTGCGGGTCTCTGGATGCTAGATATATTTTTCCCTCAAAAGAAGCGTGAATGTCATACCGTCCCGTAAAATTTCGATAAAAAACCAACCTCCGAACAAAAGCACCCTCATCAGGAACAATGATCTTGATTCTTACGATGTTATCCTCATCACGTTTAAATATAGAAAAACCTAACGATGTTCGATCAAGACCGACCAGCATCTTTAATATTGCATTTGCTGCCACAGCATTACCTTGCCCTTGATGCAAAGCACCTACAATCCAATTTGCTTCCATGTGCAGATCAGATTGGAGTGTACTATCACTTAACATTTTGGCATTCTCTAATCTTCTTGCCATTTCAGCAATCTTTCTTATATTCATTTTCTTCTCGATCAGATCGTTCAACACTTTAAAAGACACCACATCCGATATCTGTGTGCCGTCCGTTAATTCATTCGTGTTCTTAGATCTGTCAAAACTTTCAAGAAAATCTTTTAATCGCCCATATAAAACCATTTCTGCTGAAGATTCTTTTACTTGATCGACAGTAGGAAGAAAATTCCTTGCGTACAAGACCAAACTATCAATATCAGGGATCTTTTGAACTTGTGCTAACACAAAGGGGTTATCGATAAAAATCTTCTCAAGCATCGCTTTTGCTTCTCCTAGTCGATCCGCCATCGCCGCGTCATTCTCAATGGCATTGCCACGTTCTGCGTTGGGATCAAGATCGGCCATTGCTGCATCGATATCACCCGCGTCAATGACATCACGTTTTATAACAGGTTGGCTGACCTGCGCTGTATCCATGACCGCCAGAGTTTTATTGGCAATACCGCCGGCAAAATACTTCCTGGGAATGGACTGATGTGTGTAGCGGTCCTCATCCTCTTTGATATAGTTATAAACCCCCTTTTTGAACGCCTGCAGATACTGTCGATAGATCGCTTCATTGGTCTTTGGATCCGGCTGGGTGACACCGCGCACTTTGGCTTTGTCGGCGTAAATCTTGCCCAACAGAGATTCTTTCAGGGCTTTTTTGTACCAGGTGGCGAGGATCATTCCGGAGAACACTTGCCGTAATTGTGCGAAATTCTTTCCTTCATTGACCTCTTTTTCCAAAACAGGCAACATGATCTCTCGAATGGTCTGTTGAGAGATACGTTTCGTTGCAGTAAGCGACTCCGAAGCAGACTGTTTTGCCGCAGCGACCAGGGGGACAATGGCTTTATCCCCTGCTACCCCGCGGGGGGATGGGTGGTGCGAAGGCAAAATAGTCTGTGAGGAGGCTCTTACTGCTGTATGTTTTTGCGTTGCTAAATAATCTTCTTCCATCATGACCTTCAAATGACTTTTGACAATAAACGCGGTATTGCCATTCTCGTGGATAACAGCCTGATCCGGGATGATCCAAACTTTATTGAATGTATTGACGGGAATATTGGTATTACCTAATTCTTTATACGCCTGTGCATATACTTTATCCCAAAATGATCTACCTAAACCGGATTCCGGATACATGAGCGATGAGGTGATCTGTTTAAGGAGATAATCCTGGGCTAACAGGTCCCGGCCCATTTCTGTTTTACCAAAATCATCTTTTATAATGCGGTTATTTTCATACGGAGACAGGTTCACCCATTGATCCGCATCAGGAACCGTCAAAGAGGCTAAAAAGTACTTAATGAGCGTATTGTATTCTTGGTTTTTCTGCGCTTCGTTCAGATCTCCGTCGCCCTTTTGGATAAGAAAATCGAATTGCAGGGCATTATTGGGGTGGATCACCAGGCCTTTTAAATGAGCCGGGGTGAAACCAGGGGATAAATTGATCATACTGCCAGGCTTTGGCATCAAAGGAACAACAACCTCCCTTGCCCAAAGCACAGGGACATTGAGGGTGCTGGTGATAAAACTCAGTATAAGAAGGGCAAAAAGGCATCGCTTCATGATGCCAAAGTATATACATACTATAGGGCCAAATGCAAATTAGAACTTAAACTCATATTCCAGTATCCACTTGACCTCGCCTTTAGGCGCCGCGTCTGACATTCCGAATAAATAACCAACATCATATTTAACGTGACCTATCTTACCGTAGAAAACCGGACCTGTTTGGTGTTGTTGCCGTGAAAATGCCACATTTTGTCCCAACTCTCCCAAATTACTATGCCATTCAAGACCCGGCTGAAACCATTCCCTCATCCTATATTTACTTGACCAGGCAAAGCCCCCGGCGAGATCTTGGGTCGGGTGACGGCCGACATTCTGCTCTAACGTCAAATTCAAGGTATGGGTAAAATGTGGTAAGGATTTCTCTAATAATAACTTGGCTTCCAAATTATCCGGATGTTTATTCTCAAAAGAAGCTTCATATTCAAAATATAAGCCGACATCCACCGGCCATTGCCCTTGATCGGTTAATTGAAAACGGTTTTCCCATGAAAGGGCGGTGAATTTAAAATTATTGTCCTCATCATCGTCATTCTTTGTGCGCTCCACCTCCCCATACACTTCCGTGAACCAACGTTCGGTAACCCCATAACCTACGGCATATTTATGTTTTTGGATATTATCCTTGGAAGCACGCTCATCCACATCATATTGGCCCCGCGATTCCACCTCCAACTCACCTTTTTCGACGATCGGCGAATACACTTTTTTGGTGGCATGCGCTTCTTGAGGAATCACCAGTATCATTGACCACACTAAGAATGACATCACCAGAGCCTTTTTTATATCATTTACCGGTACGGTTCCAAATCGCTTCAATGTCATGGCTAATCCTCCAATTGTCAACATGTAAACTAAGATCTCTATGCCCGTTGGACGGTCAGAATATCCGATCAAGACATGCAAAGCTTTCCCTAAAAAACTCGCGCTTGATAAAAGATGCGACGTATCCCATATCTGCGGGACAATTTCGCCCACCAGACCTGCCGCTGTCAAATACCGAAATGCCTGGGCCATCATGCCGGCAACCAACAGGATCAGCAGCCAGCTGGTCACGGTGAATATCTTTTTCGTCGGGATCTTCATCAACCCATAATAGAGTACAACGCCGATGCTTATCCCTCCGGTCAACCCCAGAATTCCCCCAAGGATCAGATCCCTAATGCCCGAACCGGTTAAAAAAGCGCTATAGGTGAACATCACGATCTCCGCCCCCTCACGCAATACCGCCAGCGCGACGACCAAAGCCAGGGTATACATAGGTTTACGCCCCTGGGCTACCTCTTTCCCCACATCCTTGAACTCTTGCGATAAAGTCCGGCCATGCCGCGCCATCCATATCGTTGTCCATCCGATCAACACTGCCGCGATCATCAAGGTGACAGCATTGAGCACCTCCTGCCCCATTCCCTGCGCCGCTTGTGAAATAGCATCCGCGAAAAAGGCAATAATACAGGCACCCACAATACCCCAAACGACCCCTAAAAATATCCACGGGATCCGGTTCTTCAGG
>JANNCL010000298.1:0-9444 GCA_031386565.1 Candidatus Omnitrophota bacterium | reverse complement strand
CAAATAGCACAATTAAAAAGCGATTATCGTCAGATGCAACCAATGTTCTTTGAAGATCCGCCATCATTTGAGAGTATCATTGAGAAATTAAAGGTTATTGAAGATCAGATCAATATAGCTTTTAAGCTGGATTTCACCCGTAAATATGCTATTCTATTTCCAAAGAGTGTTATTAATAACATCTTACGGAAACAAAATGACATATCAGGCCTTAAAAGAGCAGATGAAAGATTTTGTGGTTTTTACTTTAAATGATATCCGCAAAATGGATCCTCGTTTTGATCGGCGCCGCTTTAATGAATGGCAGGCAAAGGGATATATTAAGAAACTTCGCCGCGGCTACTATATGTTCTCCCAACATGAGTTAAATGAGCAAGTATTGTTTCTCATGGCCAATAAGCTTTATGCGCCATCATATGTGTCTTTAGAAGCGGCGCTTTCTTATTATGGGCTTATTCCGGAGGGCGTTTATTCCTTGACCTCTATTACGACAAAAAAGACGGCTGATTTTAAAACACCGATCGTTCGATTTTCATACAGGAGCATCAAGCCGGAATTATTTTTTGGTTATACGATCGAACAACAGAGCGGACAAGGATATAAGATCGCGGAAATAGAAAAAGTATTTTTGGATTATGTTTATTTTAATCCAAACATTGCTAACAGTTCAGATTTTGAAGAATGGCGGTTTAACAGTGAAGAATTTTTGGCAAAAGCAGATATGCAAAAACTTCAGCAGTACATAAGCGCGTATGACAGTAAGCGGTTGGCACGAAGCGTACGCAAGCTCATGGTTTTAATGAAAAAGGAAGCGAAATAAAATGCTCACATTATTACAGATCCAGCAGCAGTATCCGGAAAATTTACGGCCTTTTAAGAGGGGGATGCTGCGTGAGTATTTGCAGATCAAGATCCTGGAGATCATTTTTGCCAGCGAATACGCGCCGAAACTTTCTTTTTTAGGTGGCACGGCACTGCGGATCATTTACGGTAACACGCGTTTTTCAGAAGACCTGGATTTTGATAATTTTGGTTTAAGCGCTGGCGACTTTGACGGTATTGCGAAGAAAGTTCGCGCAAGTTTAGAAGCGGAGGGATTAAAGGTTGAAGTCGATACCATTGCTAAGGGTGCGTATCGATGCCGCGTGCGCCTGCCGGATATCCTTTTTATCAATGAACTTTCACCGCATCAGGAAGAGAAGATCTTGATCCAGATCGACACCGTGGCGCATGGGTTTGAATATGTGCCGGATAAAAAGATCCTTAATAAATTCGATGTTTTTACTCAAGTTTTTGTAACACCGCTGGATATTCTGCTCGCGCAAAAGATCTATGCCGCTGTAAACCGCAAACGTGCCAAGGGGCGTGATTTTTACGATATCATTTTTTTATTTTCTTTGACTAAACCCAATGAGGCCTATTTAAAATTAAAACTGGGTGTTAAAGACACAAAGACCTTGAAAAAGAAAGTGCTGGATGAGATCAAGAAGTTAAATTTTAAAGACCTTGGGGAAGACGTGAAGCCGTTTCTGTTTAATGCCAATAACGCACGCAAAGTCGAATTATTCCCGGAGTTCATCACTCAAGAGCTTGGTAATAATAATCATCCACGCTCCGCGTAAATTTTGCAATATTTAGGTATGGAGCTTGATGCATTGCCATTATTTCGACAGGAGAGAGTACGAACCAAAATACATCAGCCTATATGTAAAAGTTTAAAACGTTTTCACTGTAAGCTTGTTGCTGATTCAGAGAAAATTCGGAAATTCCGGATTTCACAGCCAGAGTGGCGGCCAGAGTCACAGCCAGAGTCGATGAATGCTCGTGTATTATCTTTGCTAAAAGATCAGCCATTGGGTAAATCAGAAATATCCGTTAGGCTTGGTCAAAAAGAAGTTTCAGGGCATTTAAATAAGGTTATTCGCGAACTTTTGGCTAAGCAAGATATTGAGTTAACCGTTCCTGATAAGCCCAATAGTCGCTTGCAAAAATACCGTTTAACTAAAAAAGGCGCGGATTATTTGAAAAGGTACAAGAAATAATTAAGGTCAAGGTGGATCGACAGTAGGAATGCAAAGAAATGATCAAATAATATATGAGCGAAGATAATATCTTTAGCGAAGGCCAAGCTGACGTCCTATACGATCTTTTAACCGAACAAAAGACCGTCAGATCCCCCAAGCTTCTAATCAAATCCAAATTCCTAAACGCTTGCAATGCCATTAACCCGCATTTTGCAGAGGCAAAATGCGCCCGCAGGGGAGATTGTCGCAACTTGTTGCGATATGAGCGGTTATCCAGACAAGCGAACAAACCGTTGCATGCTGCAAAATGTACAATTGACTTAGACGCTAGGTCAGCTTCTGTTACAACAACCGGGATAAACTATTGTGGACCCGCTGCAATGCGCCGCAAGATATTCCCGCTCCATCCGAGCATTTACAAACCATATTCAACTTTTTGCGCTATTCACATTGACACTCTTTCAAAATATGGTAATCTTTATATGTACGAAAAGGGTACGAAGGTTACTTAGTAGATAACCTATGACACAAAAAAATACATATAAGACTTTAGGACCGATAGAGACCGGTATCGTAGCTCGATTGACTTACGAGAAGAAAACGATCGTCACCGCGGCGGAGCTTGATAGTTTATTCAAGCTTGCCCCCAGGGACAGAAAGCAGATCGTTTTTCGCCTTAAGAAAAAGAAGATACTTGCCAGGATAAAGCCGGGCGTCTATGTGTTCTCACCGCTGGAATCGGGACCAGAAGGAAGAAGCGTCGATGATTTCCTGGTCCCATCATTATTTTTCCCCCGGAAGAATTATTACATCGGTTATTCGACCCTTTTCAATTATTACGGCTTTACAGAGCAGATATTCCAGACGATCTATGTTTTGAATACGGCGATCCGCAAAGAGAAGATCATTTGCGGCATTTCATATAAATTCATTCGGATACCAGAAGAACGGTTCTATGGATTAGAGACCATCAAGGTTAAGGATACGGATGTCATCATCAGTTCAAAAGAACGCACTCTGATCGATCTGATCTATTTTAACGACCCGGTCGGCGGGCTCAAGCCGGCTGTAGACGTTCTCAAGGAGTATGTTGTTAAGAAGAAATGTGACATTAAGAAATTGGTCGAGTATGCCACGCAGTTTCCCCAGGTAAAGACAAGGAAGTGTATCGGTCTGGCGCTGGAAGAGGTCGGGGTCGATGAGAGAACGCTTAAGGCTCTTGCCGATAGTGTGCAAAAGACCGCGATCAGTTCATTCTCTATTTCACGCAAAGGCACCTTGAATAATAAGTGGAGGGTTATTGTCAATGATCCACAAAAATAAAGAAGAATTTATCAAGGTCTTGCAACAGGCATCAAAGCAGAAAAAATTTGGTTTGCCGTTGTTGGAGAAGGATTATTATTTGACCTTGATTCTTTCTCGGGTTCATGAGCTTTCTGAAGATCTCATTTTTAAAGGCGGAACTTGCCTGAATAAAATTTACTACGCCTACTATCGTCTGAGTGAGGATTTGGATTTTAGTATGCGGCTTCCTCGTTATGAGGCAACTCGCGGCGAGAGGAGAAAGTGCATTGACGCTGTAAAAAACAAAATGAATAAGTTTGTTGAGTCGTTTGATATGAAGATTGAAGACGCTGGAAATCCCGGGCGTAATGAATCTAAGCAATATGTGTATAATTTAGTTTACCCGTCAGCGATACGCTCGCTTGAAGGAAGAATTAAATTTGAAATTGGGTTAAGATTTAATCCCTTTCTTCCAACGGAGATTAAGCCTGTTCAGCATGCGTTTCTTCATCCATTTACCGGTGAACCTCTCTTTGACGGGGGACGAGTCAATTGTTTGGCGCTTGATGAAATTGTAAGCGAGAAATTAAGGGCCGCCGCTTTAAGGAAGACCATTGCCCCGCGCGATTTTTATGATTTGGATTTCATTCTTCGTAATAATTTTGATATCACCCAAAAAGACATTATGGATCTCTTCATGAAAAAAGTAGCTGAAGACGATGGTAACGATGATTTATCAAGATATCGCGTGAATCTTGGTCGATCAAAAGATGAAATTAAGGATATGAATTCACGCATAGAAACAGAGCTCTTTGATGTTTTAACTCCTGATGAGCGGAAGAATTTCAATCTAGATAAAGCACTACAGAGGATCAATAAGGCTATGGAAAGTGTTAAAGGCTAAAATACGTATTTCTAAGCCAGTGGATCTCCAGTTTGAATGCAAAGAAATGATCAAATAATATATGAGCGAAGATAATATTTTCAGCAATGGCCAAGCCGACATCCTCCTAGATCTTTTAACCGAACAAAAGACCGTCAGATCCCCCAAGCTCCTAACCAAATCCAAATTCCTAAACGGCCTGCAATGCCATAAACTATTGTGGACCCGCTGCAATGCGCCGCAAGATATTCCCGCTCCATCCGAGCATTTGCAAACCATATTCGACACCGGTCACAGGGTAGGAGAACTAGCCATAAGCCGATATCCAGACGGAACGCGTGTTCAAGAAGATGATTTTATCAAGAACCTGGAGCAAACCCGCGCACTCTTAGCCTCAAAAACCCCCAAGCCCATCTATGAAGCCGGCATTCAGGCCGGGAGACTATACGCGCGCGCCGATATCCTAGATCCCTCCAGAACAAAGCCCGGCCATTGGGATGTGATCGAGGTTAAATGTTCTACCGGCCTTAAAGAAGTTTATATCCAGGACATCGCCTTCCAGCGCTATTGCTACGAGCAGGCAGGACTGCGCATTGACCGCTGTTATCTGTTGCACGTCAATAATACCTATGTACGCCAGGGCAACATTGATCCCCAAGGGTTTTTCACATTATTGGATGTAACAGCGGAGCTAAATGATTTCTCTAAAATGATCCCCGCCATCGTCAAGGAACATTTAAGGACCATTGATCTTCCCGCATCGCCCAATGTTGCCATCCGGGAATATTGTACCAATCCCTATGAATGCCCCATGAAGCCGATCTGTTGGGCCTTCCTCCCAGAAGCCAATGTGACCCAATTCTACAATGCCCGTTCAAAGAAGAAATTCGAACTGATTGATCAGGGTTTTGTGCGGATCAAGGATGTTCCCGAGGATGTTGATCTAACCCACAATCAACAGATCCAGCGCGCCTGTGCCATTTCCGGAGGTGAGCATATTAATAAGCCGGAATTCTCACCCATCCCCAGATTCGACGGCATCCGGCCCTATCAGCAGATCCCATTTCAATTCTCCGTGCACATCAAAAGAACCCCAACGTCAACGTTGGAACATGTTTCTTTTCTACATAAGTCCGCTGATGATCCGCGCAGAGCGTTTATCGAGTCGCTTAGCGCGTATATCAAAGATAAGGGCGATATCATCGCTTATAATTTCAATTTTGAAAAGTCCCGCCTAAAAGAATTAGCCAACACATTCCCAGAATACAGCGCATTTTGTGAGCACGTGACACTCAGAATGGTCGACCTACTGGTGCCCTTTAGATCGTTTCATTATTACCATCCAGATCAAAAAGGAAGCGCATCGCTTAAAAAAGTATTGCCCGTCTTAGTAGACGGTAATGGCTACGCCAACCTAACGATCGCCGACGGCGCCCAGGCCAGCATGGAATATGTGAGGGTGACTTATGGCAAGGAAGTAACCGCGACAGATCGTAACCAGGTTTATGCTGATCTTGAGACATATTGTGCTTTGGATACGGAGGCGATGGTGGACATTTTGGGGTCATTACAGAGAATGATTTAACAAGAACATCCGTAGGGGAGGACCTCGTGTCCTCCCGTGCACGTCCTAAAAATAACGTTTTGCTTTAATTGGTTCTTTCAAATTAAAGCTCTAAATGTTAACATAAATGAATATTTAGCAACTTTCGGGAGAGAAAAAGTGACTAAGGTTAGAAAATATATAAGGTAAATTTATAGCCTCCGTTTTGCAAGGCAGCTTGCTGATGGGGGTTTTTTAATAGGAGCATGGTAAATGCCAAGAATATTCGATAACATTGAGCAGTCTTTACTGCCTTCGTTGAAGCAAACATTAGGTTTATCATCTAAAGCAGATTTTTGTGTGGGGTACTTTAACCTTCGTGGTTGGAAAGCCTTGGATTCTTTTGTTGATACGTGGCCTGGTGGTGAAGGCAAACAATGTCGTCTATTGGTAGGTATGCAACGGTTACCGCAGGATGAACTGAAGCAATTTTTTAGTGCTATTCAACAGGCTCAAGGAATGGATAACGCTACAGTAATTCGATTAAAAAGAAAGATGGCAGAAGAGTTTCGTGAACAATTAGCGTTTGGTATTCCGACTGATGAAGATGAGACCGGGTTACGTAAGTTGGCGCATCAGATTAAAGGTGGCAAGCTAGTTGTGAAGTTGTTTTTACGACACTCTCTGCATGCTAAGTTATATCTTTGTTTTCGTCCTGATCCTGTTAGTCCTATTGTAGGGTATTTGGGTAGTAGTAATCTTACTTTTGCTGGGCTTTCACAGCAGGGCGAGCTTAATGTGGATGTTGTTGATCATGATGCTACAGTGAAATTGGCTAAATGGTTTGAAGAAAGATGGAATGATCAGTGGTGCTTAGATATTTCTAAAGATCTTGTTGATGTTATTGAAAATAGTTGGGCTAGAGAGGACTTGCTTTCCCCGTATCACGTTTATTTAAAATTAGCTTATCATCTTTCACAAGAAGCACGGGCTGGGCTGAATGAATTTGCGATACCAAAAGATTTTGGGAACAAGCTATTCGATTTTCAGAAGGCAGCTGTAAAGATAGCCGCGCATCATCTTAATAAGAGAGGTGGGGTTCTTATTGGCGATGTTGTTGGTCTTGGTAAAACTTTGATGGCAACGGCTGTTGCTCGTATTATGGAAGATGATCATGGTCTGGAGACGTTGATCATTTGTCCTAAGAATCTAGTTCCCATGTGGGAAGATTACCGAGAGCAATATCGCTTACGAGCTAAAATTATTTCCATTAGCGCTGTTATTAAGGAATTGCCGGAGACGCGACGGTATAGATTGGTTTTGATTGATGAGAGTCATAATTTGCGTAATCGTGATGGTCGTAGGTTTCAGGTCATTCGTGAGTATGTTGAAAAGAATGAGAGCAAGTGTATTTTGCTGTCAGCCACTCCATATAACAAAACCTATTTAGATCTTTCTAATCAGTTGAGGCTTTTTATAAAGGAAGATAAGGATATAGGGATACGCCCAGAGAAGCTTATCAAAGAGATGGGGGAGACTGAGTTTATGAGAAAACATCAGTGTCCTGTTCGTTCTTTGGCGGCCTTTGAAAAAAGTGCGCATCCAGATGATTGGCGGGATTTGATGCGATTATATCTTGTTAGGAGAACTCGAAGTTTTATTCAGGATAACTATGCTAAAATAGACCCAAAGAGTGGTCGGAAGTTTTTGACATTTGAAGATGGGCGAAAAACATATTTTCCTGTTCGTGAGCCAAAGACAGTAACTTTCACACTTTCCGATAAAGGGGATCAGTATTCACAGCTTTACTCACCGGATGTTGTTGATGTGATAAATGGGTTGACGCTTCCACGTTATGGGCTTGGGAATTATATAGCAGCATCTCCCCATAAAGCACCCACAACTGCAGAGGCAAAGATTATTCAGAATCTTTCTCGAGCGGGGCATCGACTCAAAGGGTTTTGCCGTACCAATTTATTCAAACGATTAGAAAGTAGCGGATATTCTTTTTTGCTTTCCGTTGAAAGACATGTTTTACGTAATTATGTATTCTTGTATGCCATTGAGAATAACTTGCCGCTTCCTATTGGCACGCAGGATAGTGGATTGTTAGATTCACGAGTTTCTGATGAAGACCCAGAGAATGATGCCAGCAGCTTAGATGTCTTTGATGAAGCGACCGATGTTAAAGATGATGAAATACGGCCAGCAGATTTGCTGACAGAAGATGCTTATAAAAAGAGGGCGGCGGAAATATACGACGAGTATGTTAAGAAATATCAGAAGCGTTATCAGTGGTTGAGACCGGATCTTTTTGTTCCATCGCTTTTGCGAGATTTGAGTCAGGATACCTTAGCATTTAATAAACGCATTCTTGAGCACATTGGTCAATGGCGTGCTGAGGAAGATAATAAATTAGTAAAATTAATAGAACTTCTTAATAAAGATCGTTCCAAAGAAAAGGTTTTAATCTTTACGCAGTTTGCTGATACGGTACGGTATTTGACGCGCGAGTTAGAGAAGAAAGGCATTCAAGGTGTTTGTGGGGTGACTGGCGATTCCAATGATCCAGCGGCATTAGCTTGGCGTTTTTCGCCTGAAAGCAACAATAAGCGGGATAGGATAAGTACTACTGATGAGACTCGGGTGTTGATTGCGACGGATGTGTTGAGTGAAGGTCAAAATCTTCAAGATAGCGCTGTTGTTGTTAATTTTGACCTCCCTTGGGCAATTATTCGATTAATTCAACGTGTTGGTCGTATTGATCGTATTGGGCAAAAGGCTGAAACAATAACATGCTATTCATTTTTGCCTGCTGATGGTGTAGAGAGAATTATCCGCCTTCGTTCTAGAATACGCCAGCGTCTTAAAGAGAATGCTGAGGTAGTTGGTACGGATGAGGCTTTTTTTGAAGATGACAATAATGATAAAGGAATCATTGATCTTTATAATGAAAAGGCTGGCATATTAGATGGTGAGGCAGATTCTGATGTTGATTTGGCTTCGTATGCTTATCAGATATGGAAGAATGCGATCGACAAAGACCCATCTTTAGAAAAGATTATTGAGTCTTTGCCAATGGTTGCGTATGCAACAAAACCCCATGTGCCACAAGATGAATCTCCGAACGGAGTTCTGGTGTATATGAAGACTCCTGGTGGCAACGATGCCTTGGCTTGGATGGATACGCATGGAGTTAGCGTAACTGAATCACAGTTTACAATTCTTCGTGCTGCTGAATGCAAGGAAGCGACCCCTGCCGTACCGCGTCAGGCTGGTCATCATGAACTTGTTAAGAATGCGGTTGATCTTATTGTTGAGGAAGAAAACACAACTGGGGGACAGTTGGGGCGTCCTTCAGGAGCAAGATTTAGAACATATGAGCGTCTAAAATTTTATGCTGAAAAGATTAAAGGCACTCTATTTGAGTCCCCAGCATTGAATAGGGTGATTGAGGATGTTTATCGTTATCCTTTGCGACAACTTGCGGTAGATATGTTAAATCGACAGTTAAGAGCTGGCATTAATGATGAAGACTTGGCGACATTGGTTATTAGTTTGAAAGAAGATGGACGTTTGTGCTTGATCCATGAAGACGACTACGCGAAAGAGCCACGTATTATTTGTTCTTTAGGATTAGCACAGGAGAATATCAATGCCATTTGACTTAAATAAAGCTAGAAAGCATTTGGGGGATTTTAATTTCTCGG
>JANNCL010000277.1:0-13520 GCA_031386565.1 Candidatus Omnitrophota bacterium | reverse complement strand
CGAGGCCGAGTTCCTGATGCTGGCAAGTCTTAATAGTCCTGATTTCCTGTATCGTCCCAGTCTTAAATACAATATCGACAGTCACTGGCAGGTTAAGATCGGGATGGACATATTCGCAGGCGATCCGACCAACCCATTCGGATATTATAAATCCAGGTCCAGGTATTTTATTATCTTTGTCTATAAATTCTAGAATTCAGGCAGGTTCTTGGCGGTGGTAAGGAAGTAAAGGATGAGGAATAAAAAATATATCACCGGGATCGCGATCAGGACTTTCACCAGGGTTGGATAGAACAGCTTTAATCGGTTCTTTTCACGAACATTCTTTGTTTTATTGTATTCGGCGATGTTGAACTTAGCTTTTGCGGGTGTTGGTTTGATGGCCATGGACAACATTATAGCATTTCAACATGCGGCATCAATATAAACAAAGGATTTTTTATAAGTATAGCTTTTTCATGAGCTTATATGCTTGAAAAATAAATTTGCTTGAATTTCGTTGCGCTTCTGGTAAATTGTCCTACAATAATATTAAGGTTATATTATATTTTTGTTAAGACGTTATTATACATTCAATAGAAGAGGTTCATATGAAATCTGCCGCTAACAAACGCATTGAAGCGCGTCATGGCTGCATTGTTCCGGTGGAAGGTAAAGAAGGTTCGGCTTTTGATCAAACCCGTACGGTTGATATCAGCAAGCATGGCATTGGTTTTATTTCTACGCATGCCCATGAGATCAATGAAAAAGTAGCGATCGAGATACAATTACAACCAGATACCGCGCCGGTGTTGGTGTTAGGCGTGGTCAAATGGGTGCGCAAGATCGAAGAGTCCAAACAGTATCGCATTGGGTTGAACTTTTTAGAAGTATTGGCCGGTTCATCCACCCGTTTGAACAAATATTTGCGTACCATTTAGGCCCTATGAATAGCGAACGCCGTTTATTCGAACGTTTTTCCACCCGTTTTCCTGCGCGTTTCAAGGATTTTCGCAACGATTATGGGATAGAGGTTTTTTTGCAGGATGCATCCGCTTCCGGCATCCGCATTACCACCAAGGACCGCATGTTCTTGGATGATCCGGTATCGATCGAGGTGCAGGTTCCTGACGGAGGTTCTCCTTTGGAATTGTCGGGACGAGTTGCCTGGAGCAAACCGGTGAGTGCTAATATGTGGGATGTGGGCTTGAACTTCCCTAAAATAAATTTATTAAAAATGTCCCGTTTGATGAAATACTCCCTCTCCACCTGATCGTTCTCTATGCAAGACCCTCAATTCTTTAACTTTATTGACAGCCAAGCTACTTTTGTTAGTACGCAAGCCGCGGACATGAAGACTATTTATGCCCCATTGTGTGGCTCGGATGCAACAGGTCTGAAATCAGCGATATCCTCGGGGTTAAGCGGCGATATCAAGATCGACCGTTTTCATTATGTGACCAAACCGGTTTCCCGCGAAGACCTGCGCTATCCGGTGCGTAATTTTTTCATTCACATCAAGAACAAAGGCACATGCGCGCTCGCGGGTTTAGGGGCTCAGGATGGAGTTGTCAGTGTCGGGCAATTATGGCATAAGCTTGAGAGAACTTATAAAAAGACCGGGTTATCGATAACGGCTTTGAATTTTATCCCTTCCAGCAATGAAAGCGTCGAGTTGATGCGTGTGACGGTAAAAAATATTTCTAAGAAGCCGGTGACGTTCACGCCAACGGCAGCGGTGCCGATCTTTGGCCGGTCGTTGGCCAATAAACATGACCATGAGCATGTGACCGCGTTGCTCAACCGCGTGGAACAGCTTCCTGAAGGGGTGTTGGTCGAACCCACGATGGCTTTCAATGAAGAAGGGCATAAACAGATCAGTGCGGTGTATTTTGTTTTTGGCGCGGATGATAAGAATGCTGCACTTAGCGGTACTTTCCCGACGGTGGATGTCTTTTTCGGGAACGCGGGGAACATGTATGCGCCCCAAGCGGTGACGGACAATGAAAAGCCTTGTATGTTAACAGCGGCGCAAATGCAGGGCAAGGAAGTTGTCGGGGCATTGCGTTTCAAAGAGGTGACGTTGAAAGCCGGCGGGGCAAAAGATTTTATCATTGCCATAGGCACGGCATCGTCCCGGGCGGAAGCTAGGACAATATTCGGCCGTTTTAATAATATTTCAAAATTTGAAAAGGCTTTAAACGAAAATAAGACATTTTGGAGTGTTAAGACATCGGCCATTGCCTTCCGATCCGGGGATGATCAATTTAATTTTTGGATGCGCTGGGTAACATTACAGCCGGTGCTGCGCCGCATCTTTGGGTGTTCTTTCCTGCCGGACCATGATTATGGCAAGGGCGGTAAAGGCTGGCGTGACCTGTGGCAGGACCTATTGTCCTTGATCCTCATTGAGCCTCATTCTGTACGGGAAACACTCATCAATAATTTCGCGGGCATCCGCATCGACGGAAGCAATGCCACCATCATCGGAAACAAACCGGGAGAATTCATCGCGGACCGCAATGCTATCACGCGCGTATGGATGGACCATGGCAGCTGGCCTTTTTTAACAACCCTTCTCTATATTCACCAAACCGGTGATTTTGACCTTCTGCTGCATAAGCAAACCTATTTTCGCGATCCGCAGATGTCCCGCACCTTTGAAAAAGATATTTCCTGGGTTGCGGCGTATGGACATCAGTTACGGGATAAAAAAGGCAATGTTTATGAAGGTTCGATCCTCGAGCATTTGCTGGTACAGCATTTGACCCAGTTCTTTAATGTGGGCGAACATAATATCATTCGTCTGGAAAGTGCGGACTGGAACGACGGGTTGGATATGGCTTTTGATAAAGGCGAGAGCGTGGCTTTTGCGGCACTGTACGCGGGGAATTTACTGAATTTAGCCGATTTGGTGGAGGAATTAGGCAAGGCGAAGAATTTGGGCACGGTGCGTTTGGCCAAAGAATTGGTTTTATTATTAGATACCTTGGGAGAGCATCCCATTAATTATGACGACTGGCAGGAGAAGAGATCCCATCTTTTTGGCGCGTATTGCCATCATGTTCAGCCGGCATTAAGCGGAGAACATGTGGAAGTTGCGCTGCCCTTGATCGCCCAGGATCTGCGTAAAAAAGGGCAATGGATGTTCCAGCATATCCGTCAGCAGGAAAAGATCGAAGTTCAAGAGGGGGCCAAGACGTATCAATGGTATAACGGCTATTATGATAATCAGGCCAAAAGGGTGGAAGGTAAGATCGACGGCAAGGTGCGCATGACCTTGACCGGTCAGGTTTTTACCATGATGAGCGGCTTGGCGAATGATGCTGATGCCAACGCCATTATTCTGAGCGTGAACCGTTTTTTAAAAGATAAAAAATTAGGTGGCTACAGGCTTAATACGGATTTTGGGGTGCGTCACTATTTGGACTTGGGTCGTGCGTTTGGGTTTGCCTATGGCACCAAAGAGAATGGGGCGTTCTTTTCTCACATGAACGTGATGTATGCGTATGCGTTGTATGTCCGCGGTTTTGTCCGGGAAGGATTTGATGTTTTAAATTCCATGTATCAAATGTCCATGGATACTAAGAAAAGCAAAATTTATCCGGGTATCCCGGAATATTTCGATTCCAACGGCCAGGGCATGTACCATTATCTGACCGGTTCCGCCAGCTGGCTGGTGTTAACGTTATTGACCCAAAGTTTCGGTGTGCGAGGCCTCTGGGGTGATCTAGTCTTGAATCCTAAGCTCGTTAAAAGTCAATTCGACGCCCAGGGTAAAGCGTCCATTGTGTGCCAGTTCGCGGGCAAGCGGCTGAAGGTTGAATATCATAACCCTAAACGGTTCGATGCCGGGCGATATGCTATTAGGGAAATATTGATCGATGGTAAGGCGGTACCTTTTGATGCAAAATCCTCCAATAAAGCATGTATTCAAAGGGCCTCGATCACGCAAGATGTTGCGATCACCGTAATGCTTGGATTGTAAATATTTAGCCCATGAGAGTTCGGCAACGTCATTGCGAGCGAAGCGAAGCAATCTCTAAAAGAATTAATCTTATTAAGATTGCCACGTCGCCTGCGGCTCCTCGCAATGACATGCCGCAAGGATTCTTCTTCTTTACACAAAAAACATTGCGCAATGAATATTTGGTTGTTAGAATCAAAATTCATATTTTTATTTAACTATTTTTTGTGCCGCAATTTTGATGGAGGAAGTTTATGGAAGAAGCTTTAGACCGCTCGTCCCGTCGCGCCACCGCCGCCGCAGACCGTATCCCGTTCTTTCAGAAAGCCGCTTATAGTATCGGAGCCCTTGTCAATCAAATGCAGGTAGCTGCGTTAACGGCGATGGTTTTGGTGTTGAATTTGGGTTTGGGCATGGATCCGGCCAAGGTGGGCTTGATCGGCACTATTCCGCGCCTTCTTGATGCTTTCACGGATCCGTTGATCGGGTACTCGTCGGACAATACCCGTACACGCTGGGGCCGTCGTAAGCCATTCATGTTTTTTGGCGCGCTCGTGTCCGGGATCTTGTTCATCATGCTGTTTCAACTGCACAAAGAGAGCGGAGAATCAGCCAATTTCTGGTATTTTCTGATCATTCAGTGTTTGTACGTGGTCGCATTCGCTTTCTTTGCCATTCCTTTCATTGCTTTAGGTTTCGAGATGTCCCCGGATTACCATGAACGCACCCGCCTGCAAGGGGCATGCAACTGGCTTGGCCAGATCGCTTGGATCATTTCCCCGTGGCTGTTTAAGTTCATGTATACCAATAAAGACTTGATGCATGGAGTACGCGTCCTGGCGGTCATTTTTGGTGCCTTTATCATTGTCGGCGGTATTTTACCGGCTATCGTTAATAAAGAACATTTTGCCAATTTGCCTAAACCGCAAAAAAGGAAGCTAAGGGAAGTGATGAAGGATTTCTTTAGCGGCTGTGTGATCGCTTTCAAGAATAAGCCCTTTGTCCAGCTGTGTGTCATTACGTTTTTGGTTTTCAATGGTTTCATGCTGGCTTCATCGTTTACCGCGTATGTTATTTTCTTTTATGATTTCGCTGGCGATTACGGCAAAGGCGGGGATCTGCTTGGATGGAACGGGACGGTCGCGGCCCTATCGAGCTTCTTTCTCATTTTCCCACTCATCACTTGGATGGCCACCCGCTTAGGTAAGCGCAACACGTTGTTGATCACTATTCCGCTCTCAATGGTAGGGTATGCCCTGAAATGGTGGGGGTATAATCCAGAACATCCGTATTTATTACTCCTTTCCGCTCCGTTCATTGCTTTCAGTTTGGGATCGATCTTTACGGTGGTTACGTCCATGTTGGCGGATGTTTGTGACTTTGATGAATTAGAGAATGGTAGCCGCAGGGAAGGGATGTTTGGGGCTATTTATTGGTGGATGATCAAGTTGGGCATGGCTGCAGCGTCAGCGATGTCCGGTTTTATGCTGAATTGGACTGGTTTTAAGGAATCACTGCATGGCAATCAAACGCCGCAAACGTTATTGTACATGCGGCTTTTTGATGTCGGCATCCCCATTCTAGCCTCTTTGATCGCGATCTATTTCATCTTGACCCTTGAGATCACCGAAGACAAGGCCTACGCGATCCGAAAAGAACTGGAAAAACGGCGCGGTAAAGCGTAAAAAGGTTCTATTTGACCGATCTTGCCGCCTGTGCTAAATTGGTTTTTTACTTTTTCCTGGATTCTTCGTCGTCTGATAGATTCTTAGCCTTGGAGAGTGGATGCGCAAAATATTTTCCTTATGTTGTTTGATCACTTTGATCCTTCTTGCCGGATGTTCCCAATCTCAAAAACCTAGCAATAAGATACTCCTGTGGCATTGGATGACGGACCGTAATGATACCTTTCAGGCGCTGGCCTTGCAATATCAGAAAGCAACCGGCATTGAAGTTGAGATACAGCTTTTCGCCCCTTCAGAACAATATTCCCAGAAAGTGATCGCCGCGGCGCAAGCCAATATCCTGCCGGATATCTACGGAGTCCTGGACAAAAAATCCGTTGTGGCGGATTTTATTAAAGCTGGATTGATCGCCGACCTGACACCGGCCATGGAAGCGGACGGGGATAAATGGAAAAATATTTTATTCGATAAAGCATTGGCAGACAGACGGTTCGAGACCGGGAATATTCATGGGGTCAAGCCCGGTATTTACGGGGTGCCGATCGATGTGACCAATCAACAAATGTTGTACAATAAAAAACTTTTGACCAAAGCGGGCATTGCTGAACCGCCGCATACCTTTGATGAATTCATCAAGGATGTTCAAATGCTCAAGCGGGTCGGGATAACACCTTTTGTTTCCGGCTGGGGTGAGCTGTGGTTGCTGGATTGTTTTGCTTCTAATTATGCCTTTAATATCATGGGTGAAGAAAAGATCTTTGCGACGTACCGGGGAGAGGTTAAATATACCGATCCCGATTGGATCAAGGTCTTTGACGTTTTTGCCGAGTTGCGCGATAAGGGCGCTCTCATGGAAGGGATCGTGATCAAGGGCAATAAGAATGCCGAGCAGGATTTTGCGTTGGAGAGGGCGGCATTTACGTTCAATGGGTCATGGTCCGTTAACGTGTATTATAAGATGAAACCAGATCTGGATTACGGCGTAGTAGCCCCTCCGCCAATTAGCAGTGCGCATCCCCTTAAGATCTGGGGTAGTGCCGGATCTTCGTTTGTGGTCAATGACAGTTCTCCCAATAAGGATAAAGCCATTGCTTTTTTAAAATGGCTGACGGCCAAAGAACAACAAAGTGTTTTAGCGCGGGAGACTAAGAATTTACCTTCCAATAAAGAAGATCTTACTGGTGTCTCCCCGATCATGGCAGAATTTGCCAAGGGGATGGACCAGAGCACGCATCCGAATATATGGCCGATCAATGAGGACCCTTCTGTAAGCGAAGCTTTTGACAAAGGGATACAGGACATCATCATCGGCCAAAAAACCTCGCAGCAGGTGGCGGTTTATGTGCAGGAGGTCAAAGACCGTCAGATGAAGAAGGCGGGCCATTAGGATGGACCGAAAAGCTAAAAGTACGGCTTTTTTCTTTGATAATCTACAGAATTTCCTCTTTGTTTTACCCGCGGTTGCTATTTTTTGCGTCTTCTATATTTATCCTTTTTACAAAATGATCAATCTGTCCTTTTTCGATTGGAAAGGGATAGGTCCAATGCATTTTATCGGGCTGGCGAATTATCAGGAATTGATGGGCGACCGTTTATGGTGGGATTCCATTATTCACGCCGGGTACATCACGTTCATCGCTTTGACTTTTCAGAATGTTCTGGCTTTTTCCCTGGCCTTGGCCTGTGACCGGGAAATACGCATGAAACGTTTTTACCGGGCAGTCTTTTTCATACCGCCGGTGCTTTCCGAAGTCGTGGTCGGGCTTATCTGGAACTGGATCTTGAGCCCGGAGATGCAAAGCGGCCATCCCACCGGTCTTTTGAACAATCTTTTGTTTTCGTCAGGCTTCCCTCAGTTGGCGCATAATTGGCTGGGGGATCCTAAGACCGCCATGACCACGATCGCCATTGTCAATGCCTGGAAAGGTTTTGGCTGGGGCTTTATTATTTTTTTAGCGGGCTTACAGATGATCGACAAACAACTGTATGAGGCAGCCAAGATCGATGGGGCGGGTGCCTGGAAGATCCTGACCAATATCACAATTCCCAAGATGCTGCAGCTGATGTTGGTGGTGGTCATTTTGACGATCTTAGGCTGCATGCAGGTTTTTGTGTTGATCCTGACCTTGGTCAGTGAGGGGCTGGTCAATCACACCGATGTGCCGGTGACGCGAATTTTTGCGGCGATGCAGAATACGAACCGTTTTGGTTATGCTTGTGCCGAGGCGGTTATTTTTGGGAGTATTTTAGTGGGTATTTCCTTTATCTTGAAGAAATTATCAGACAAGGCTAAGCAATAATCGTTTATGAAGATCAATAAATACATCATGCAGAGGATGGCTAAATCAACCCTGATCCATGTTTTTCTGGGGTTCGTTACGCTTTTGTGCCTGTTCCCGTTGTTTTGGATGGTGCGCTGTTCGTTAATGTCGAATGAGACCATTTTCATCGACAAAGGATTGATCCCGGCCCATTTGAATTTTGGAAATTTTGCGGAAGCTTGGACAAAGGGGAATCTTGCCGGCTTCTTTTTTAACAGCATTATTTATACGGTCTGTGTGGTGGGCGGTATTGTCTTGATATCATCACTGGCGGCCTATGCCTTCTCGCGCCTGAAGTTCCCGGGCAAGAACATCCTTTTTTATTTATTCGTGGCGGCCATGATGATCCCATTGCCGGGAAGTTTTGTGGCCCTGTTCGTGCTCATGACCAAACTGCACATCGTTAATACCCGTTTTGGTTATATCTTATGCCTGATCAATGTCGGGCTTTCCATGAGTATTCTGCTGTTGAAAACATTTTTTGATAAGATGCCAAGCGACCTGGAAGATGCCGCGCGCATCGACGGGTGTACTAAACTTGGGATCTGGCGGCATGTGGCGCTGCCTTTAGCCAGTCCGGCGATCGCCGTCATTGTGATCTTTAATTCTTTGACCGTATGGAATGAGTATATCTTAGCCACGCTGCTTTTAGGTGATTCCAAGCTCATGCCGCTGCAGCGGGGGCTGATGGTATTCCAGGGGGCCCACAGTGTTGATTATCCTGTGCTGATGGCCGGCCTGACCATTGCCGTCGTGCCGATCGTGTGCATTTATCTGCTCATGCAGAAACATATTGTTAAGGGACTTTCTTCGGGAGCTGTGGTAGGATAAGTATATGACGACTTTATTCAGTTAAAGGAGTTCTGAAATGTCAAACAACGCTGTTTTGAGAATTGTAATGATAACCTGCTGGCTGCTAGGCAGCGGGCAATTGCTTTTTGCGCAAGACGTTGCTTCCCAGGAGATCGTTCGCTTAGGATGGAAAGCCTCCAATGATGATGATCTCCCCGCGATCGAGGCATTGTATCGGCAAATGATGGATGCCTATGAGACCAAGGCGCTGGAGGAGTCACAATCCCTCAATGCTTTTCCGCTGCGCGATGTGAACGCAAAATACCAGATCATGAATGATGCGGCCACCATACTGTTCATCAAGGGCGAATGCCTCATGCATCAGGGCAAGAGCGATGAGGCCAAGGCGGTATTCAATACGGTTATCAAACAATATCCTTGGGCGCAGGCGTGGGATCCCAGTCGCGGTGCTTATTGGTCTATTAAAGAGAAATCACAGGCTAGTATTGACGCGATCGACGGCAAGGAAGTTCAAAAGGTCGAACGGCGCAAACACCCGCGGACTTCCCCGACGCTGGCATTCCCCGGGCAAGAGGTGGTCGATTTCACGCAGTATGGTAAATTCCAGAACGTAGGCACAAAAGATTATCATTTTTCCTTGTTTGACAATGCCGGATTAGCGGCCGCTCAGGGGGAAGGGATATATCCGAATCTTTCCGATCTTTATAAAGACCCCCAGTATAAGAAAGCGCTGCAGGAAGGCCGTTTAAAAGGCAAGCATTGGGATTTTGTGGATTCAGACGACATGCAGGCCGCGATCTATAAATGGTCGGCGATCAGCGAAGAGACGGCCGGGGTGCGGTTATTTTACAAAGGTGCGATCTTTGAGCGCGCGCATATGTATTTTGAAGCGATCAAATGTTATCAGTCGATCGTGGTGTTCTTTCCAAGTACCATTGCCTGGACGTATTGGCAGACGCCGTGGTATCCGGGGCAAGCGGCCATCGCTAAGATCAAGCATATCATCCGTGATCATCCGGAATTGCGCTTAGTCTATAAAGGCGCGAAGATCCGTATCTTGAATGGTTTTGACAATGACCCTAAGAATGACGTTACCATCACCTCCCCGGGCAAAATAACTCAACTGAGCGAACGTGAATTTGCTCGCATCCAGAGTTTGAAACATGAACTAATTCCCGTTGGAAAAGTTGTAAAGCAGATCGGTAAAGGAGCGGTGCGGTTGGTTAAATTTTCCAGCGGTCACTGGCAATTATTGGTCAAGAATAAACCGTATCTGATCAAGGGCGTCACCTATGAAGCCACCAAGATCGGCCAGAGCGCCGATAAGGGCACGATCACCAGCTGGATGGATGATGATCTAAACAAGAACGGCAAGCCGGATGGTCCGTATGACTCTTGGATCGATGCCAACGGTAACGGCAAGCAGGATCCCGATGAGCCTGTCGTCGGTGATCTGCGATTGATGAAAGACATGGGGGTCAATACCATCCGCTTGTACCATCAGCCGTTAAAGCCTAATAAAGAGGTATTGCGCCAGATGTTCAAGCAATACGGTTTCCGGGTGATCATGGGCGACTTTCTTGGCAAATACGCGATCGGTTCAGGTGCGACCTGGTCGGAGGGAACGGATTATACCAATCCCGTCCATCGTAAGAAGATGATGCAAAGCGTTAAAGATATGGTGATGGAATATAAAGATGAGCCGTTCATTCTTTTCTGGCTGATCGGTAACGAGAATAATTACGGCGTGGCCTCGAATGCCGATAAAAAACCGAATGAATATTTTAAATTCGTTAATGAGGTGGCGTTAATGATCAAATCCATCGATAAAGACCATCCGGTGGCGATCTGTAACGGTGATACGCTGTTCCTTGATAAATTCGCGAAATACGCGCCGGATGTGGACATCTACGGATCTAATGCCTATCGTGGGGATTTTGGTTTTGGTTCTTTTTGGGATCAGGTGGCGGAGACCGTGGATAAGCCGGCGTTCATCACGGAATACGGTGCCCCTGCGTATGCCGGGGAACATTTGACGTATGAGGAAGCCCAGGAGGCACAGGCTGCTTATCATCGCAGCAATTGGCTAGATATCCTTCATAATAGCGCCGGCTACGATGATGACGGCGTGGGCAATGCTATAGGCGGCGTCGCTTTTCAATGGATGGATGAATGGTGGAAGAACTATGAGCCGTTTAAGCATGATACTCGGGCGGACACCATAGGTCCCTTTGCCGGCGGTTATTATTACGAAGAATGGTTCGGCATATTCGGTCAGGGTGAGGGCAAGGGATCTCCGTTCTTGCGTGAAGAACGCAAGGTTTATGATACGTATCAAGCGCTTTGGAACTCAGCCAAAAAATAATGCAAATCAGGTCTATGCTCAATTGGCGGGATCTGTTCTTCTCCGTTCCTATCGAGATGACCCTGCTGTTTTTATCGTTCCTTAGTGCCAATGCGGTTTCTCAGGTATGGCATCCCGGAATGTTTGCCGAGGTGCTGGTTTTTTACGCCGCGTTGATGGCCTGCACAATCATTACCCTAAAGATCATTCGAGTGCTTTTTCCTCCCCTCGACGGTCATTTTACGCCGTCCGAACATCCGCACGTCCTTTATATTTGGCGTTTGATCAATTTCTTAAGCATGACCAATCTTTTCCTTTTGTATCAATGCAGTTTATTGCCGACGCCGTTGCGTAAATTCTTTAGCAGGCTGCTTGGTGCCAAGATTGGGAAAGGGCTTATTTCGATCGGCGGTCTGATCGTTGACCCCTATGCGATCACCATTGAAGAGGATGTGTTGATAGGGCATGAAGCGCTGTTGTTGCCTCACAGGTTCACCGCCGAGGGGCTTGATCGGGCGCGGATCACGGTATGCCGCGGAGCGGTGATCGGGGCCCGTTCGATCCTTATGTACGGCGTGACAGTTGGTGAAGGAGCGATGGTCAAGGCGATGTCTTTGGTGTCGGAAAAGACCACTATTCTCCCCTATGAGATCTGGGGCGGTATCCCGGCGCGTAAAATGGGGGAATTACCGCGTCCGGCGGAAAAAGTTCCGCGTGCTTTTGCCGGATGGCGCGATATGATCATTTCACCTATGGTAGAGACGGTGCTTTTAGGTGTTGCCGGATATGCCGCATGGAAATTGGCGCATTATTTGCACTTCGGGTTCTTTGGCGGGGCCATGCTTTTTTACGTTTTGGTAGTTGCGTTGACATTGATCGCTTTGCAGCTCTTGCGATGGGTCTTTCCTTTTAAAGAAGGGAGATATTCTTTCAAAGAACATCCGTGGGTCTGTTACCGCTGGAGTTTGCATGGCTTCCTTTGTATCATGAATCTTTTCCTGCATTTTCAGAACGGTTTGATATCGCCGCCGTTACGACGTTTTTTCAGCCAGCTTCTGGGGGCCAAGATAAAAAGCGGACAAGGCTTGTTGTCTATGAGCGGTCTTTTTCAGGACCCCTATATGCTGCAAGTAGGCAGGGGAAGTGTTATTTGCCACGATGCATTGATCTTGGGTCACGCCATAACTCAGAATGAATTGATCCTTTCTCGGGTAGATGTCGGTGACAATGTTGTTATTGATGCGCGTTCACTTATTATGCCTGGGGTGACGTTGGGCGCGGGGGCTCGGGTGGCCCCGTTGTCATTGGTCACAACGGGGACAAAGATCCCTCCGGGGGAGACCTGGTTCGGGGTGCCCGCGCGTAAGATCGCCGAGGGCCAGGGGATATCACGTTCAGGTTTTAAGACGGACATAGGGGACATTGTCATTACCGCGGGCACTAAGCTAGGGATCTTCGGGGCCGCTGTTTTAGGGACTATATGGTCATTCCCTTTTTGGCGGGGCGATGGTTTTGCGGGTTTAATGATCTTCCATGTGCTTGATGTGTCCGTAGCGCTTTTGGTTTTGGCTATTTTGAGGAGGGTTTTTGATTTTAAGACGGGAACATATATTCAACAAGATCATCCGGACGTCATTCGGCGCTGGCGCTTGTATGATTTTATTTGTATCACCAATCTTAAATTCTATTATTTCAATGGTTTGCTGCCTCCGCATTTACGCAAGGTATTTCACCGGCTCCTGGGCTTACGCACATCTCTCAATGACCTGTTTTCGATCGGCGGTCTTTTGCTGGAATCGCATATGATCACGATCGGTCGCAATGCCGTTATCGGATTGGATGCGCTTGTCACATCGATCCAAGTCACGGATAATTCCTTATTACTGGGGCAGGTGACGATAGGGGACCGTGTATTGATCGGACATCGCGCGGTTATTTTACCGGGGGTAACCATCGGCGAAAGTTCCATTGTCGAGGCGATGTCCTTAGTCATGCCGGGCACGATAATCCCGCCTTTCGAGATATGGTCAGGCATCCCGGCCCGCAAGGTGGGGAATGTTGTTTAACAAGGCTTGGTCAATAGGGCTCAAGGGTGACGACGGGGCGATAAAATTTTATAAGAAACATTTTTTGATTATAAGCCATAGCATTATATTTTATTTGACATAAAATCAATATTGATGTAAGTTCTCTTTATGAAAAAAATTATCATTCTTCTTTCAACCACATTTTTATTTTTCGTATTCCTATTTTCAACCAATGTTTTTGCCGCGGATACTACCAAACCAACAGTTCCCACCGGATTAACAGGAACAGCCGTTTCAGCAACAGAGATTGATCTAAGCTGGAATGCTTCTACTGATAATGTGGGGGTGACAGGGTATAAGATCTACCGCAACGGCA
The DNA here is from genome assembly GCA_031386565.1 of Candidatus Omnitrophota bacterium. Taxonomy (GTDB): domain Bacteria; phylum Omnitrophota; class Gorgyraeia; order Zapsychrales; family Fredricksoniimonadaceae; genus JACQQW01. Next base: position 8 of record JANNCL010000277.1, on the reverse strand, counting down.
CCTATTTG
>JANNCL010000228.1:0-9545 GCA_031386565.1 Candidatus Omnitrophota bacterium | reverse complement strand
CTTAGCGCAGCAATTGGCGGCAAGTCAAGGGACAGGGACGGTGAAATTCTATTATCCTAGCGGGCACTTAAAGTCGGAGGGTACGTATCAAGACGGTGTCGCGCAGGGGTCGCGTAAAACTTATTACGAGAGCGGGATCATGTCCTCGGAATCCATTTTAAAGGATGGCTTAGGGGAAGGATTGACGCGTTATTTTTCCGAGAAAGGGACAACACAGTCAGAGTTTCCTTATGTCGCAGGTGTTATCAACGGTACGGCACGCTACTATAACGAGAAGGGTCTGGTAAGAAAGGAAGTCGAGTTCTTAAAAGATAAGTTAAATGGATCGGTAAAGATCTATGATGACAAGGGTCGGTTAAATACAGAAATGATCTTTAAGGACGGGAAGAATACAGGATTGCTCAAGAAATATGCGCAAGACGGGACATTGCGGTATGCGTTGAATTACTCCAATGGCTTGATATACACGGAGGATAAAAAGCTTTATACAGGGGACATCAGTACATATTTTGATAACGGGACTTTAGAAAGCCAGATCAATGTTGTTGATGGCAAGCCCAAAGGTAAGGGGAAAGTCTTTTATGAGGACGGGCGATTACGCATGGAGATGGGTTTTGACCAGATCCAGAATGAACTGCTCGTGGTGGAGGCCCGGGGCTTTAGCCCTAAAGGCACGGCTGATTTTGAATTGATTGTTAAAGACAAAGAGAATTTCACGCTGAAGAAATACAATGCCGACGGTAAGCTAGAGAATAAAATGGATCAGGATTATTATAAAGCACCGCAATACAATAATGAGGCCTATGATCTTTATTTAAAGGGAGAAAAAACAGAATTAGCGTTGGAATTGATCGAGAAAGCATTAGCGTTGCAGCCGCAGAACCCGGCTTTTTTAGATACGAAGGCAGTGTTGTTATTTAAAATGGGCAAGGCGGATATAGCCTTGGCCATTATGCAGAAAGCAGTGACTTTGGATAAAAAGAATGAAGAAATGCAGGAACATCTGATCATGATCAAAGACGCGGTGGAAGCACAACAGAAAAAGTAAAAGTTATGGCAATGCAAACCCCCAATCTTACTGGAAGGTTCGATCCGTTTAATTGGTTCTTTATTTTTATGGCCTTTTTGGGGTCTGTATTTTTGATCGTTTTTTTGTTCTTAAGTTTTAAAAGCATGTATGCCGCTAACAGCGGAAAACGCGTTAAGCCTGGGACCATTGTTAGTTTTGCCGGTACTGCAAATGGGGAAGAGGTGTATCAATTATTGTTCTTATCCCAGGATGTCCGGCGCGAACATGTGTATATCAATGCCTACGGCGGAGAAGTTGTTTTTTGGATGAAGCCAGAGGTAAATTTAGCCAGATCGTATCATCTTAATGCTCAACAGATCCAACAGATCCGGCAGTATGTTGTGCAGCATCAACAAGAGATCGATGCCGCATGGAAAAATGGGCCAGGGAGTTGATTTTCGAATGTAATTATATTACAACTACATCGGAGGAGGTGATATGACAACAACATTGGTTCATATTGGTAATTCTAAAGGGATCCGCATTCCGAAAGCGGTCTTGGAGCAATGTCATTTTACGGGCGACATTGATATGCAGGTTGAGGGTAATACCCTTATTCTTAAGCCGATCAAACATAGAGCACGCGCGGGCTGGGATGAGGCGTTTAAGAAAATGCATGCTAATGGCGAGGATGTGCTATTAATGCCGGAGTATATTGATATGGATGGCAAAGATTGGCAATGGTGACCACCTAGGGCGTTCTTAGAAATTTCTTGATTATGTTCAACATTATTTTATAATAAAGCTCCCCCGAATAAATAATATAATAAATTCATCATATTTCCCCCGGATATGAAGTAAAAAGGAGGAAGTATGTCCACATCAGATCATATTGTGGTTCCGCAAGAGATAATTGAGCAGAAAATTTTTCTGATTCGTGGCCAGAAAGTAATGCTGGCTGTACATTTAGCCCAGCTCTATGGCACACAGACAAGGGTATTAATGCAAGCTGTTAAGCGGAATATGGAGCGTTTCCCTTCCGATTTTGCATTTCCATTAAAGCGGGAAGAGATAATGAGGATATCACAAACTGTGATATCCTTGAAATTCTCAAAAAGTGTTTATGTGTTCACTGAACAAGGGGTTGCCATGCTTTCCAGTGTCTTACATACAAAAGAAGCGGTTCAGGTCAATATAGCAATCATGCGAGCTTTTGTGAGGTTGCGTAAAATATTGCAAACACACAAGCATTTAGCTGGTAAGTTGACAAAAATTGAGAAGAGGCTGGAGAAACATGACAAAGAAATTTTGGCTATTTTTGGAGCGATAAATAATTTAATGACTCATCCAGATGAAAGTTATAAAAGAACAAAGATTGGATTTATTACGAGTTCTTAAGCAGAGGTCTGTTTCAGAAAATAGTCGACAATAGTGTTATTTGCGTCTAATATAGCACTCTTATTGAGTGCTTTTTTACTGTGGTTTAGGGAGAGAGGGTTTTCATGGATATTGGCATTGTCGGTTTGCCTAATGTGGGTAAATCATCGTTATTTAATGCGTTAACCGGGGCGGCAGCAGCGGCGGAGAATTTTCCATTTACGACCATTGAACCGAATATCGGGGTCGTGCCTTTACCGGATGCGCGCATGGAAGTGTTCGCGGCGGAGTGGGGGTCCCAGAAGCTTGTTCCTTCCGGTATCCGATTCGTGGACATCGCCGGCATTGTCAAAGGGGCGTCCCAAGGGGAAGGTCTGGGCAATAAATTCTTAGCCAATATCCGCAGCGTCGATGCGATCGCGCACGTGGTGCGTTGTTTTAAAGATGAGAATGTCGTTAATGTGATGAGTGAATTAGATCCCCAAAGCGCGGTGGATATCATCGAGACGGAATTATTATTAGCCGACATCCAACAGGCCCAAAAAGGCCTGGAAAAGTGGATGAAGACGGCTAAGGGCGGGGATGCGGAAGCGAAAAAGCGGGTGGAAATATTGAATGTCCTGATCAAGAATTTTAATGAAGGTAAGCCGGCCCGTAATCAAGGATTGCCTCTGGAAGATTACGCGGAATACCAGTTCTTAACAGGAAAGCCGCTCTTATATGTGGCCAATACGGATGAAGGCGAGCCTGATCCTGCGTTATTAAAACCATTACAGGAACGCGCGGCTAAAGAAGGCGCGTCGCTGATCACTTTATGTACTAAATTAGAAGCAGAGATCGTTCAATTGCCGCCGGAAGAACGCGCGGCGTATTATGAAAGTGCCGGCATCACCACCCCTGGCTTGGCACGGCTGGCACAAGCAGGCAAAGAGCTGTTGGGATTGATCTGCTTTTTTACCGCCGGCCCTCAGGAAGTGCATGCCTGGCTGATCGAAAAAGGAACGCGGGCGATCAAAGCGGCCGGAAAGATCCATAGTGATATCGAACGCGGGTTTATCCGTGCGGAGATTTATAAATACGATGATCTTGCAAAGTACGGCACCTATAAGGCGCTGCAGGAAAAGAACCTGGTGACGCTTGAAGGTAAAGATTACGAAATGAAAGACGGAGACGCGGCGTATTTTCGCTTTAGCGTTTAATTACTATGAACGAAGTCGTGAATAAGCAATTAAATGATCTTGCCCAGAGGCTGGCCGGCCTAAGGGGGTATCTTTGACATTGCCAATAAAGAAATACTGATCGCCGATATTCAGGCGCAGATGACCCAGGGAGGTTTCTGGGATGACCAGAATAAAGCCAACCGGATCATGCGGGACCTGAAAACATTGAAAAGTGTCGTCGAGCCTTTCCATGATTGCATCAAACGTGCCGATGAGGCCAAAGAGCTTTTAGAAATGGCGGGCGATGACACGGCCATGGTGGCGCAGATCGAGGCGGAAGTAAGCGCCATCAACGCTGCCATTGAATACACGGAATTGCAGGCCATGCTGGCGGGGCCGTATGATAATAATAGCGCGCTTTTAGGGATCAATGCCGGTGCTGGAGGGACAGAATCCTGTGATTGGGCGCTCATGCTGTTCCGCATGTATTGCCGCTGGTGCGAATCCAAAGGTTATAAGCATGAGGTCATTGACTATTTAGAAGGGGAAGGCGCGGGCATCAAGAGTGCGATGATCCGCGTGCAGGGCGATAAGGCTTACGGGTATTTAAAGTCGGAAAAAGGCGTACACCGATTGGTGCGTATTTCTCCTTTTGATGCCAATAAACGCCGGCATACATCATTTGCCTCGGTGGAAGTTATCCCTGAGATCGAGGATGATATCGCGATCGCCATCGACCCGGGTGAATTACGCATTGATGTGTACCGGGCTTCCGGTCCGGGTGGGCAGGGGGTTAATACCACTGATTCCGCCGTGCGCATCACCCATTTGCCGAGCGGTTTGGTGGCACAGTCGCAAAAAGAACGTTCGCAATTGCAAAATAAAGCGCAGGCCATGAAAGTATTGCGCGCGAGGTTATACGAAGTCAAGGTGCGGGAGCAAGAAGCGGTATTGAATAAGGAAGTCGGCGATAAGCAAAAGATCGAATGGGGCAGCCAGATCCGATCCTATGTGCTGCAGCCCTATATCATGGTCAAGGACCATCGCACCGGCGTCGAGACAGGGAACGCGCAAAAGGTCTTGGACGGCGAGATTGATATTTTTATTGAAGGCTATTTGAAGACCAAACCCGAAGACAGGGATAAACGCTTGAAAAACAAAGGAAATGATGATGTTTGATTTCTTGATCCGTAATACCGTGGTTAAATCCGCACAAGGCCATATTGACAGGCTTTCTCCTAAAGTTCAGGTACACGTCAATCCGGAAGCTCCTCTGCCGTCGATCAGTTTGGTCAAGAAGCTGGCCAGCCGTGCCGCTCAGATCTGTGCCTTAGAGTCAACGATCAGCGCTTTATCAGATGAGGGCTTAAAAGCAAAGACCGTGGAATTCAAGGAGCGTATCGCCAAAGGCATTGCTAAATTAAAGAATGAGTACGCGCAGCTGGAAGAAAATCACCGCCGTGCCCATAGCGCGCAGGAGCGGGAAGATATTTCCGTCCAATTAAAAAGTGTGGCCAAAGACCTATTCGAAGCCAAGCAGGCGGCGCTAGATGATATTTTGAATGAGGCCTTCGCGGTCGTTCGTGAAGCCGGAAAACGCGTGCGCGGGATGCGCCATTTTGATGTGCAGTTAGTCGGCGGGATGGTGTTGCACGGCGGCGGCATCGCGGAAATGACCACCGGTGAAGGTAAGACATTGGTGGCCACTTTGCCTGCGTATCTTAATGCTTTGACCGGTGACGGGGTGCATGTGATCACCGTCAATGATTACCTGGCCTTCCGTGACCGCAATTGGATGGGGCCGATCTATGAATTCTTAGGATTAAGTGTCGGTTGTATCCAGCATGACATGAACCCGAAGCAGCGTCAGGAAGCATACAATAGCGATATTACGTATGGAACGAACAATGAATTTGGTTTTGATTATTTACGCGATAACATGGTCTCTTTCAAAGAGGAAATGGTCCAACAAAAGGGCCATGCCTTCGCGATCGTGGACGAAGTTGATAGTATTTTAGTCGATGAGGCCAGAACCCCACTGATCATTTCCGGTCCGGCGGAAGAAAGTACGGACAAATATTATACCGCCAATAAGATTAGCCAAGTGCTAAAAGGTCGCCGGGTGACCGAATCCGAGGAGATCGATGCCAAGCATAAGGGCGAGGATCTTTCCGTTGGTTTCGATTATGTGGCGGACGAGAAGAATAAATCTATTTCCATGACCGAGCAGGGAGAGAATAAGGCGGCGGAAATATTCGGGGTTAAGAATTTGCACGAGATCGATACGGTGGAATACCGCCATCATGTGATCTGCGCGCTGAGAGCAAAAGAATTCTTTCGGGTGGACGTGGATTACGTGGTCAAAGAAGGCAAGGTCATCATCGTCGATGAGTTCACCGGCCGCATGATGCCTGGACGCCGCTGGTCGGATGGTTTGCATCAGGCGGTGGAGGCCAGGGAGAATATCCGCATCGAACGCGAGAACCAGACATTGGCCACTATCACTTTTCAGAACTATTTCCGCATGTACAATAAATTAGGCGGCATGACTGGTACGGCATACACCGAAGCCAATGAATTCAAAGAGATCTATAAGCTTGACGTGGTGGTGATCCCGACGAACAGACCGCTGGTGCGCAAGAATTTTCCGGACTGCATTTATAAGACAGAGGCTGAGAAATACAATGCTGTTGTTGAAGAGATCGCCGCGGCGAATGCCAAAGGCCAGCCGGTCTTAGTCGGTACGATCTCGATCGAGAAGTCCGAAGTGATCGGGGCGTTATTGCGTAAAAAAGGCGTGGTGCATCAGGTATTGAATGCTAAATTTCATGAGATGGAAGCGCATATCATCGCGCAAGCCGGTCGTTATAAAGCGGTGACCATCGCCACCAACATGGCGGGCCGCGGTACGGATATTATGTTAGGCGGTAATTCGGAATATTTAGCCCGCGCGCTCGCTGAAGAAAAAGGCAAGAACGCGAACGATCAAGAACGCGCACAGATGATCGCGCAGTTCATCACACAGTTCAAGGATCAGGTTGCTAAAGAAAAAGAGCAGGTTTTGGCCGCGGGTGGTTTACTTGTTTTAGGTACGGAACGCCATGAATCACGCCGTATTGATAATCAATTGCGCGGCCGCTGCGGCCGTCAGGGAGATCCGGGCGGGTCACGTTTCTTTGTGTCCTTGCAGGATGATCTGATGCGCTTATTCGCCTCTGACCGCATCATGTTCGTGATGGAAAAAATGGGCATGGAAGAGGGGCAGGTCATTGAGTCGCGCATGGTTTCCGGGGCGCTCGAAGTAGCCCAGAAACGTGTGGAGAATTATAATTTCGAGATCCGTAAACAATTGCTGGAATACGATAATGTCATGAACAAACAGCGCGAGGTCATTTACACCCTGCGACGTTCTATTCTTGAAGGAGAGAATTTAAAAGATGTGGTTTTGGATGCCATTGCGTCCGCATCTGATTCTTTGGTCGCGCAATACATCGAGATGAATACGAAAGGCGAGGGTGATTTTCAAGGCCTGGCTGAGCAGATCGTTTCCAGATTCAATTGCGATATCCGTCCCACCATTGATCATTTGAAGGAACAGCCGGTAGCCCAGGTCAAGGATGACATGCTGGACATGCTTTATAAGGCATATGAGGCCAAGGAAGCGCAGTTAAGTGCCGAACTCATGCGCCGTATGGAACGCATGGTGCTCTTGCATGTCATTGACACCAAGTGGAAGGATCATTTGCATGCCATGGACCATATCAAGGACGGGATCTCGTTACGCGCATTAGGTCAGAAAGATCCGCTGGTCGAGTATAAAAAGGAAGGTTTTTTCATGTTCAAGACCATGTACGCGTCGATCCACGATGAAGTGGCTTCGCTCATGTTCAAGTTAGAGCCTCCGCCGGAAGAAGAACGTCAACGTTCCGTGTTCAGTGGCATTGCGCAAAAAGCGATACATCAGGAAGTCGGCCCAATGCCAACCCTAAGGCCTCAGCCGGGTTCTGTGGATGTCGGCATGTCATCATTGCCGACCGCTCCTGTGGCAATGCCAGCCCCGCGCAGCGGCGATAAAGTTGGTCGCAATGATGTTTGCCCTTGCGGGAGTGGGAAAAAATATAAGAAATGCTGCGGACAATAATCAGCGTTGCCGTTTCATCCGTCCTTTTGGTGCTTGCTTTTCCGCAAGTTCAATGGTCCGTTTTGGCTTGGATCGCTTTTGTCCCGTGGCTGTTGATCTTAGAGAATAAAACTCCCCGCGCCGCCTTCGGCTGGTCTTATCTGGCTGGTTTTTTATTTTTCGCCGGTACGCTGGGGTGGTTTATTTATGTCACTTATCCCGGCGCTGTTGTTCTCATTGCCTACCTGGCGTTGTATTTCGCTTTCTTTGGTTTAGCCTATTGTTTTTTCAAAAGCTTGCCGGTGTTATTGCGCATTGTGGTGCTTGCGTCGGTATGGACAGGCTTGGAATTTATCCGGGCGCATTTGATCTCCGGATTCGGATGGGCCTCATTGGCGCATTCACAATATCAAAATATCTTTCTGATCCAGATCGCGGATATTACCGGATTGTATGGGGTTTCATTTTTGATCGCCGCGGTCAATTTGCTTATTGTCTTTAGCATTCAGCGGGTCGACGGGATCAAAAAAGCACAGATCCTCATCATTGGCGTTTTATTCGCGGTGCTCTCCTATGGGTATTGGCGCATGGCCACCTTCCCCAAATACACGCATCAAGTTTCTGTCGGCGTTGTACAGCCGAATATTCATCAGGATATGAAATGGGATGCACGGCTGCAGCCGTGGATCGTGCAAAAGACGATCAATTTAAGTGAAACAATTTCTAAAGAAAAAGCAGACTTGATCGTATGGCCGGAAACATCTTTGCCCGGGGTGGTCAGTCAAGAGCCGCAGTTGATGGACGTTATTGGTCAGGCGGCGGTTCAAATGAGAACGCCGATCTTGATGGGCGCTATCACGGATGAAGGGCAGCAATATTTTAATTCCGCGTATCTGATTTCGGCACAAGGGGCGGTACAAAGCCGTTATGACAAGATCCATTTGGTTCCTTTTGGAGAATATATTCCGCTACGCCCTATTCTTGGCTGGCTCGGCAATATTGTGGGGTTGGAAGACTTTACGGCGGGCAAAGAGCACACTTTAATGACCGCGGGCCGTGATAATGTCCCTTTTGGCGTGCTCATTTGTTTCGAAGATACATTAGGGTATTTACGCCGTGATTTCACCAATGCCGGTGCGCAGTTCTTTGTGAACATGACGAATGACGCCTGGTTCAAGGATACCAAGGCGCCGTTCCTGCATTTAGCGGCCGCGGTCTTTGCTAGCGTTGAGAATAAACGCGCGCTGGTGCGTTCGGCCAATACCGGGGTCAGCGCCTTTATTGATCCTTTCGGACGTGTTGTGGTCTATGTGCAAGATGCCAGACATAAGCGGACTTTTATCAGCGCTACTGCATTCAGCAGCGTGCCGGCAGTTGCAACCAAGACATTCTATACAAAATACGCAGATGTTTTTACATATGGCTGTTTTGTGGTTATACTATGGGGGATATTTAAAAGGAGACACTATGTCCGCAAAGAAAATATTGATCGTAGATGATGATGCAACGGTGCATTTGATCGTGACCAAGATCTTGGCCGAGAATGGTTATAACGTTGTTTCCGCCAAGAACGGAGAGCAGGGTTTTCAATTAGCCTTAAGCGAACGTCCGCAGATGATCATTTTAGATGTCATCATGCCGGGCATTAAAGGGCGGGACCTGTGCGCGAAATTCAAGACCTATGATGTGTTAAAGAGCATCCCGGTGGTTTTCCTGACAGCAAAGAATTCACAAGACGATGTACAGGCGGAACTGGAAGCCGGCGCGGTATCCCATTTAACCAAACCCATCGATGCTGCTGCAGTACTGGCGACCGTTCGATCGATCATTGGATAGGCGATGAATAAGGATATTATCAAAAAAGCCCGCAGGGCGCTCG
>JANNCL010000128.1:0-12274 GCA_031386565.1 Candidatus Omnitrophota bacterium | reverse complement strand
GCAACAACCGTGCCGACTAGATATGATGCGTTTCACCAATGCATTTATGTTTCCTCACAGAACGGCAAGAGAATCTTCATCCCGGGTAAAACTGAGGGCGAATGGAATAAATTTGTAACGTGGGCAGAGTCGCATAGCGGTGACCTCGAGATCCATCGGTGTAGGCATGGAGGGTGGTCAGGCTTTGATGTTTGTGACAATACCTGCGGTTCTGGGAATCATAGGAAGCATTGTACCAATCCCCCTCCTCAATGGGGAGGTGATAATTGTTCAGGTTCTGATACCGAAGCGTGTAGTGATTTTTCTACATGCCATTGTGACGCGTTAGCCGGTAATGCCACATTTTGTTTAGGACAAGATACAATTTTTACTTCAGCACCGGTTTCTCCTACCAATACGTATGTCAATTCAGGGAATTGTGATGGTAGCACCAAATGTCAGGCCTATTGCGATGCGGCGTATCATGCCGTAGGCGCAGGGTGTAGTTTAAATTATTGCCAGGGTGCCCCAGGGCATGGAAGTTTGTGCCCGGGCGTTCAACAGACGAATATCCTGACTAATAATCAATCTCCCGTGCTTGTCGGCAGTTGCGATGGCAGTACAAAGTGCCAGGCGATATGCGATACCGGGTATCATGTTAACGGTAGTAGTTGCGATCCTGATTCATGTAATGTGGCGCCATGGGGCGGTATCGCCAGCAACACATCCGTGACGGCGTATCAGTCATCTTCGGTAACATATCCGGCAACATGTGTTTCAGAAACGCGCACATGTACAGCCGGTAGTTTATCAGGGACATACACAAACTCAGGCTGCAATGGTGTCTGTCCTACAACTTCCGTGGTTCATGGGACGGTAGATTCGTATGTATCTGGTTGCAGCATTCATTGTGATAGTGGGTACACTTTAAATGGTACAAGTTGCGATCCCAACGTCTGTAATGTGGCTCCATGGGGTGTTATTACTAGCGGTGATTCGGTGACGGCGTATCAGTCATCTTCGGTAACATATCCGGCAACATGTGTTTCAGAAACCCGCACATGTACAGCCGGTAGTTTGTCGGGATCATATGTGAATTCAAATTGTAATGGTGTTTGTTCGCCGGCCTCAGTAACGCATGGATCAGTGGCGTCCTATGCGGCTGGGTGTGGTATTACATGTGATAGTGGGTTTGCACAAAGTGGTAATAGTTGTATTTGTACCCCTAATTGTACAGGAAAGAATTGTGGAGATGATGGATGTGGCGGTAGCTGCGGGGTATGTCCTGGGGCTCAAACATGCCATAGCGGCGGTGTGTGTGGATGTTCGGATTCTTGTGGGGTAGCTGCGTGTAATGCTTCTCTCGGGGGTTCAATCGGATGTGATACTTCATGCACATGTATTTGTCCTCAAGGAGAGGTTAAGATAGCCACAATCGGTCCGGCGTTAACTCCTTATTTCTGCGGTATAGATCGTTGTGGTGGTACATGTACAGCAGATCAAGTATGTGCACAAGATTATCCATGGATGGTTACAGTACATGCACCAACTGACCCCTATAGTTGTTATTCTAATGCCTGTACTTCAGATTGCGCCGGTAAAGCGTGTGGGGCCGATGACGGATGCGGCAGCCCATGCATGACGGGCACCTGCGGCACTAATCAGACTTGCAGCTCTGGGACATGTATCTGCTCGGCAGGAACAACATATCCAGTGTTAGGCGCCGGCTGTTACCGTGAATGCTCGGCTGTCATGACAGAATGTCAACAGCATGGATGGGAATGTGGCGTTGATACACATGGCGTTAGTTGCGGGCACTGTCTGAAGAGCACCAAATTCGTAAGCTATATATGTAATAGCGATCAGCAATGTGAATGTATTGGTACAAATTGTTAATATTAGCATCTGCTTTTTTTTCCGCATTGAAGAAGGCGCACATCGCAAGCAGCGATACAGCAAAGAGGACTTTTTATACCAATACTTCTACGGGATGCGGATGGCTTAGGAAGTTGATCGGGCTGGCGGTTAGGCCGTAAGCGCCGCTTTGGAAGACGACGATGAGGTCGCCAATTTGTGCAGGGGCGATCGGGATTTTATCTGCTAAGACATCAGGTGACGTGCAAAGAGGGCCGACGACGCATAATGAGTGACAGGCGCTAATTTCTGTTGATTCTGTTGTTGGTATTCCAGTTTCCCCCAAGTTGGATGCGAATTGATGGAAGGATTGCTATTTTTTATATCGTATTTCCTAGAAAAATGTTATACTAATAGTGAAGTTGAACTTCATGTTAAACTATAGAAATAAAGGATGAGTATGAAACATATATCCGTGTTAGATTTTAGGAAGAACAGCAAGAAGATCCTAGATGGGGCAAAACGTGGGGAGCGGATGATCATGACGTATCGTGGGAGGCCGGTATTCCGCCTTGAGCCTATCGCGAACGAATTACCATCACAGGATGATGCCTTTTATCAATTAGGGCAGTTTGTTCCTGGCAAAGGGACTAATATGAGCAATGTGGATATGGATAAGGCGGTTTATGGTTTATGAGTAAGATTATTTTTGTGGATACCAGCGGTTTTTATGCTTTAGTCGTGGCTCAGGATGATGCGCATAAGAAAGCCAGTGAGATTCTCACCAATGCCGCAAAGGTGAAGCAGAGCTTTGTGACCACGGATTATGTTCTGGATGAAACCGCTACCTTATTGCATGCGCGGGGATTGTCTCATTTGGTGCCGTGCATATTTAACACGGTCTTTAATTCTCAAGCTTGCTCTATAGTTTGGATGGATCAGGAACGTTTTGCGCGTACACAGGCGTTTTTTGTAAAGCATATTGAGCATCCTTGGTCATTTACGGATTGCGCTAGTTTTATTGTGATGAAAGAGATGAAACTATCTTTAGCATTATCCAAAGATAAACATTTTAAACAGGCGGGTTTTACGCCGCTCCTTTGAAAATTGACACTATTTATTTTACACCAATACTTCGACCGGATGCGGATGGCTTAGGAAGTTGATCGGGCTGGCGGTTAGGCCGTAAGCGCCGCTTTGGAAGACGACGATGAGGTCGCCTATTTGGGCAGGGGCAATTGGGATCTTATCGGCTAATACATCAAGGGATGTGCATAGAGGACCGACGACGGAAACTTGTTCTGTCCGGGCCTCTTCCATGCGGTTTCCAACAGCAACAGGATAATTCTTGCGGAGGAGTTGTCCAAAGTTCCCAGAGGCGGCCAGATGATGGTGCATGCCGCCATCGGTGACTAAAAAAGTTTGGCCGCGATTCACTTTCCGATCAATGACCCGGCAGACATAAATGCCGGACTCCCCAACTAAATAGCGTCCTAATTCCATGATGATCTTCGCTTGGGGCAGGTGCGTTTTGGCTTCCGCCAGGATCGGACGCAGGTGTTGTCCAATAACGGAAAGATCCAGGGGTTTGTCCCCGGGGAAATAGGGAATACCAAAGCCGCCGCCAATTTTGATCGACTTTAACGGCGTTTTAACTAAACTGGCCAGGCGATAGATCAGCGCAAAAGAATTACGGAATATTTCTATGGCCAGGTCCGCGTTCAAGTTCTGTGATCCTGAGAAAACATGAAATCCCTCACACTCAATGCCGGCATTTTCAAGTTGTGTTAATAACTGAGGCACACGTTCAGGATCAACACCAAACGCGGCGGCTCCGCCCATTTTGATCTTTAACCCTTTTAATTCAAAATCAGGGTTCACGCGTATCGCGATCTTGGGTTTTACCTGAAGCGTGAGCCCGGCTGTAATGGCTGTTTGTAATTCGCGTTCTGATTCCACGTTAATGATGATCCCCGCCGCTATCGCGCAACTAAGTTCTTTTTCTGATTTTCCGGGTCCGGAGAAACTAATATTCCCGGGCAGCATTCCGGTGTCTAGCGCTAAGGTCATTTCTTTCAACGAAGAAACATCCAGCCCATTGACTTGCCTGGCGAGATGACCTAACAGGGCGGGCATAGGATTGGCTTTGATGGCATAGTGGATAAAGATCTCTTCGGGTAAACATTGACGCAATAAGGCCACGCGTTCCGATATTAACCGCCGGTCGTAGGCGTAAAAAGGCGTTGAGCCGACTCTCCTGGCCAGTTGACCAAGCGGGATACCGCCAACGATCAGTTCATTATTGTCGACAGGAAATTGTGACATGGGCCAATGTACAGGCAGGGCATCATTCATGGGCACATCCTTTAAATAAGTCTTGCCGTTGGCTGGAGAGGAATTTCCGGTCGATCTTGCCGTTATTATTGCGCGGCAGGGAACCGGATAAGATCTCAATATGCGCGGGGCACATATAGTTGGGTAAATGTTTCTGGCATGCTGATTTTAACAGGGCGCTGGTGAGCGTCGTGTTCTCGGCCGCGGTGGCGATCAGGGCGATGACTTGTCCCAACACCGGGTGAGGGATGCCGAAGGCGGCAACTTCTTTGGCCAATTTGGTGTTATAGATCATTTCTTCTATCTCCGTCGGTGATACGCGATAACCGGAGGTTTTGATCATTTCATCATTGCGGCTGACAAAGTAGAGATACCCTTCTTTGTCCATTCGCACAATATCTCCGGACCAGACCGTCATTTCAGTCAGTGGTAAAGCCCGGTTCTGATTGGGCAAAGGTTTGAAACGGGCTGCGGTTTTTTCCGGATCATTCCAATAGCCTAGGGAAACATGCACACCGCGATGGACGAGCTCACCGGGTTCATCCGGGGCGCAGTGGGTTCCATCGGGCCTGACGACAAATATCTCGGCGTTAGGAATAGCGCGGCCCATGGAGTCGGGGCGCGTGTCGATCTGCTCCGGCGGTAAATAGGTGGAGCGAAAACTTTCAGTAAGCCCGTACATTAAATAGGGTTTTGTGCGCGGCAGTGCGGCGCGTAATTTTGTCAGCGTCTCTTTGGGCATATGCCCGCCGGAGTTGGTAAAATAGCGTAAATGATCCGTGATCGATGGTCCCCATGATAGTTCCGCGAGCTGTATCCATAGTGGCGGCACCGCCGCCAGCCCGGTGATGCGTTCTTTTTCCATCAGGATGAGGATGTCTTTAGGAAATAAATAGTTCATGAGCACTGCTGTGCCGCCACTGAGGAACATGGTGGTCAGTTGGTTCATCCCATAATCAAAGGATAGGGGCAGAACGCACAGCAGGCGATCATCGTGTGTTAGTCCTAAATATTCAGTAACGCTTGTTGCGCCGGCGACAATATTACGGTGAGATAAAACCACGCCTTTAGGGCTTCCCGTGCTGCCGGAGGTATAAAGGATCGCCGCCATATCGCCATCGATGATCCGATGGCCTTTTAATAGAGCGCCTTGCTGCATGGAAGACCATGCCGCCAGCCCGATCCCTGGGGGGATATCGACAGAAGGGGCGCCGCCGATATAAACAATATGTTTTAGATTGGGACAATGGGGCAAGACGGCTGTTAAGGCGGATAAACGTTCGGTCGTGGTGACCAGAACGTGCACATCGCAATCGTTTAGAATATAGGCGACTTGTTCTGATTTTAGCAGTGGGTTGATCGGGACAAAAACCCCGCCGGCCGCGGCAGCGCCGAACATGCCAATGACGGTCTCAAAACGTTTTTCCGCGTATATCGCCACGCGATCATAGCGTTTTAAGCCGACCCGCATCAGCCCGGCAGCAAAGACGGTCGTAGCGTATTGTAATGCCTGATAGGTTAAGACATCGTCATGATATTTTAGTGCCGGGCGCTCAGGATAGCGCTGGGCAGACGCCGCGATCAGGTCATGAACAAAATTTATCATAAGGCAAGTTGTCCTATTGAGCAGGGGTTATTTTCTGTTCAATGAATCGTGTGAGTGAGCCTAGTGTCGCCATGACATCCGCATTGATATCGTCATCCTCAATGGCGAATTTGAAAGTTTTCTCGATCCCGGCAATGACTTCCACGATGGCCAAGGAATCAAGCTCCGGAAGACTGCCCAATAAAGGTGTTTGACTATCCCAAGAGGCTGTTCTGCCCTCAAGGTGAAGCGCTTCATCTAATAACATTTTGACACGTTCTTCAATAGGCATAATTTTCCTTAATTTAACATCCATTTACGTGCCGGATTGCCCCGCCAGCGTTCACCGGACGGTATGCGTGATCCGGGTAAAACAACCGAACCGATTTCTACAACTGCATTGTCGCCGATCTCAACATTGGGCAGAATAACGCTGTTCATGCCAATGGTGACATTTTTGCCGAGTTTAACATCGCCGATCAGGAGTTTGTCATTGACCGCTATGCTTCCGCATATCTGCGACCCGTTGCCGACCGCGCAGCCGTCGCCTAGGGTTACTAAAAAGGGGCAGTCGATATATCCGGCGACCCCGTTATCCGACCCGATCTTGCCACCAAAGAGTTTTAGGACGGCTGGCCGCAGGGCAAGCAGGGTCAATGGGACAAGGAATATTCTTCCGTTATAAGCGACCATGGCTAAGTATTTCCAATACGATGAATTCTGATGGTCCATGGGGAATTCGCCGCGTTGTAAGGGGGCGATCTTAAGAGATAACTGCACCAAGAGTCCGCTAAAGGCACCAAAGAAGAATAGGAAGGAGAAAAAGTCGATAAGGACATGATAGGTCCCAAGGTAGTGCGTGGTTATTGGGGCAACACACAAGAGTGCGCATATGACGGCAGAGGTAAGTAAAAATAAAAAAGCCAGGGTATAATATAATCCATCTAACAGGGTGATATGCATGACAACACTATCCTTTGTGTTACGATTACATGAATTTACGTGCCGGATTACCTCGCCAGCGTTCACCCGCAGGGATGCGTGACCCCGGCATGACCACCGAACCGATCTCTACGATCACATTGTCACCGATTTCGACATCAGGCATGATGATCGCGTTCATTCCAATGGTGACATTTTTTCCAATTTTAACTTCTCCCAGAATAAATTTATCCAAAGAGGTTACGGAGGTGGTGACTACGGAACCAAACCCCATTGTAGATTTGTCTCCCATGGTAAAAAGATAGGGGCCGTCAACAATGCCGCCGATGGCGGTTTCTTTCCCGATCTTGGCGCCGAAAAGTTTTAATCGTAATGGACGCAGGGCAACGGGCGTCAGCGGCACCAGGAAGGCCATGCTTGTGTATAAAACCATGGTGATGAATTTCCAGTAAAAGAAGGTGCTGTCTTCAAAATTGAAGGCTCCTTTTTTAAGTGGCGAGAACTTTAGTAAGTTCCGTATTAAGGTCGCGGAAAGCAATCCGTAGAAAAATAGAAAAGAAAAAAAGTTAACAACGACATAATAGTTTCCAAAGACCATGCGACTCAAAGGGGTGACCATGAATTTAACCGCCAAGATGCTGACGATGGTTAAGGCCGTGATGGCCGAAATGGACAAAACATAGTCGAGCAAAAGGAATTTCTCGATTTCTTTCGAAGGTTTGCGAAAGATCAAGATCATTTCGATAGGGTTCTTGCTAAAGAAACGGCCGAATAAGGCATAAAATATCAGCTTGGGAGATCGTAAGACCACATCTAAGCGGGGAGGTTCGAAGGCAACGTCAACGGTATTATCAAAGCTATTAAGGTATGCGCTCGCAAATTTCCAATTGATAGCAGGGAAATAAGTATCGTTATAAGAAAGATTATGTGTGGAAACGACACTCAGGCCGGATTGTTGTGCAAGAGACTGCAATGCTTTTCCCGAGAGAATGTGGATATTATAGGGTTGATGCATGAAATGAGGGATCTCGGAAGATTGGGATGACAAATTGATATTTGTTGCTTCTACCGCTTTGACCGCAATGACCCCGCCGGGAGCGATCAGATCGGTCAATTTCTTGAAATATTCTTTAGGTTTCTCTTCATATTCAAAATTATCATTAGAGATAACAAAATCATAGGTTCTGCAAAGAACAGAGAGATCATTGAATTGGTCCGAGTTTGGGTTATACCCATGGCAATTGTTGTAACCCTTGCTTTTTAAAAAACGGATAAAATTGCCCTCGTAACATCCATAATCCAGAATAGATGAGGTTTTTTTCAGTCCCGCCGAACATAACTGACGGAATAGGCTATTTAAAGAAAGCGTCGTACGAAGAGTATAATCGCGATTGAATAAAGGATAATTCTTATAATAGGGAGTGACATCCACGATGTCCAGGCTATGGATGGACTGGCAATTGGGGCAGCGCCAAACCCGAAAACTTTCATTCTTAAAAGCACGGACGTTAGAATTAATGGAACGTTGTTCAACGGCAGGCGAATATTGCCCCTGTTCGCATACCTCGCAATATTCTCTTGTTTTGGTCAAGGTTTCTAACATTTATAGCTCCTTTTTTATCAGGTTTTCCGTTGATTCCTGACAAAATTACTTTTTGAGACGCTCTTCGCGTATTTTTTCAATTCCGCGCCATATTCACCGATTTGGGCCACGTGAGTGATCTTAGTGTCGCGGTTACTGACAATGCCGATCGATATCGAAACTAACCCGGCTTTCGTTTCATTGCCTTGCCGGTCTTTGCCTAAGATAAAACCGGCGGCACGGTCCTCTTCATTATAGAAGCTTGGGGCCGCTGCGTCAAATATGTCGATGACCTTCTGGCTGACATCATCCGCGAATTTGTCCTCACAGATAAAGACGAAATCGTCGCCTCCGATGTGGCCGACAAAGCCTTTATCATTGGTGACTTTTTGTACGGCGTCAACAAGAATGCGTGCCGTGGTGCGTATGACCTCATCCCCTTTTTCAAAGCCGTATTTATCATTGTAGATCTTGAATTTATCGAGGTCGGCATATCCCACCGCGAATACCAGGCCGGAATCAATATAATTCTGGATCTCATCCATGATAGAAGTGTTGCCGGGTAATCTGGTCAGGGGATTCGCATCCAGAGAGCGCATGGTGCGGTTAAGGATCATTTTGATACGAGCCAACAGTGCTTCCGGTTCAAAAGGTTTAACGATGTAATCATCAGCGCCGGCTTCAATGCCGGTGACCATGTCCTTGGTCTCGCCTTTTCCGGTCAACATGATCACCGGTAAATGGCGTAATAAGACATCTTTGCGCAGCTCTTTGATGAATTGCGGGCCGTTTAAGACCGGCATCATATAGTCGGTAATGACCAGATCAGGGATCATGGAACGCACGATATCCAACCCTTCTTTGCCGTTATGTGCCGGGAAGATGGTGAAATGTTCCGCCAGGCTTAGGTTCAGCACGTCCAGGATATCGGAATCGTCGTCGATGATAAGGATCTTTTGTTTGCGCATGTTTACTTTCTATCCCGCGGTCTTTGGGACCGCTGATTCATAAGCTTCTTTGGAGGTGGGCAGAGCAAAAGAAAATGTCGTCCCGGCGCCGACCTGGCTTTTCACTTGGACCGAACCCCGATGGGCTTCGACGATATTCTTGACCAAGGTCAGGCCTAAACCTGTCCCTTTCACATTCTGATTGATCTCATTTTCCACGCGGAAAAACTCATCAAAAAGTTTCTTTACATCGTCCGGAGCTATCCCGATCCCGGTATCGACGATATAAAAAGTGATATACCCCCGGTCAATGGCCGAGGAAGCTGAGATCTGAATGGCGCCGTTCTTGGGAGTGAATTTGATCGCGTTGTTGATCAAGTTGATGAAGATGCGTTCCGCGTGGGACACATCCACATAGATCATGGCGGCATTTTCCGGAAGATTGATCGATAATTTTATTTCTTTATCCTTGATCTGGGGTGTCAGCAGATCAGCCACGTTGTCGATGATCAACTTGACGGATTTCAGTTCGAATTTTAATTCCACGCGGCCGGACTCGATGCGGGCAATGTCCAAGAGATTATTGATCATGGCAACCAGATTGTCCGAGTGGGTGTTGATCTTGGCCAGGCGTTCTTTGACGGCATCAGGGATAGCCCCGATCTTTCCCGCGAGTAAAATGGCGGCATACCCTTTGATCGAGGTCAGGGGGGTGCGTAATTCATGGGAGACGGCAGAAATGAATTCCGATTTCTTCTGACTGATATCGTTGACCTGTTCCAAAGCGTTTGCCAGCTGCTTGGTGCGTTCTTTGACCTTTAATTCCAATTCTTGTGACGAGCGAAATACTTTCTCGAACAATTGGGCATTGGCGATGTTCTGCCCGATCTGTCCGGCCAGGATCCCCAGAAGTTCTTCATCTCCCTGGGTCACGGGCTGCGCATTGTAGCGGTTGCCGACAAAAACAAAACCGGTGGTGCTGTTCTGGGTGTAGATAGGGGCCAGGATAAAATGTTCCGTTTCAAAGATGGTGATGATCTTTTCTTTGCTTTGGCGCGATGCGTTGTTCGATGAGAACGTATGGCGTTCAGACAGGGCTATCTTAAGACGGTCATCCTTTTCGAAGCGACTTAGGATGCCGGACAATTTATCATCAGGAATGTTATAGCTGACGCGTTTGCGGGGAGGGGCTTGTTCATCAAAAGTAGCGATGAGCACGAGTGAGAACCCCAGTTCTTCAAAAAGGTCGGCGCCTAAACGCTGGAAGATCTCCGTTTCATTCAGGGCTTGGCTGATCTGCCGTGAGGCGCGCTGCAGGGCATTGATCCCGTTCAATCGTTTATCCAGTTCTTCTTGTGCCTTATTTAATTCCAGGTCAGTACGGACAATGAGCTTGGCCTGTTCATCCAATTCATTGAAAGAGCGCATGAGTTTTTCATGTTCTTCCAGCATTTGGCGGATAGTTTGGTTGCGGCTAGACAGGGTGCTGACCAAATAAAACAGCACACCAAGGAAACCAAGTCCTAGCAGGGTGAAGATGATCAGTTGTGCTGAATTGATCCAGGATGCCATATCAGTCGATCGCGACGATCGTTATACTTCCGTTCTGTAAATAGATGTTATTGATGTTCCCCTCTTTCGATAGAGGAGTGATCTCGCCAAAACTGTACATGCCGATGATGGGCGTAGTGTATCCGAGCATTTCTTTGACGGCAAGCATTCCCATGCTGGCATTGTTTTTCAGGATCCTTTGCCGTCCGGCGGATTCAATGATCAAAATGAGTTTGGCCTGACGGCCGCCCAAGGATTCTTTGACCTGCAGGGCGGCATCCATCGTGGAGGACCGGCAGGAATCCTTATTGCCGATCATCAAATGGACTTCAGCGCCTTGAGGCACTTCTCCCGTCACTACAATACTCCCCTCCATGGTGATGTCAACGGCATTTTTGACCAAATACTTGTGTTGTTCTTCGATATAAATACCCAGGGGGTAAAGCAGAGCATGCATGCTGTAAGCGCTGCGGTTCAATATTTCCGCTTCTTTCCCTAAGAATTCTTTGTAAATATTAATGGCCGGCTGGTTATCGATGCTAATGATCATGTTCTTTTCAGCGCGGGTGATCGTGCGCGGCTTACCCAGCGGTTTAAACCCATGGGCATTGCCGGTGGAGACTTTGCTAGAACTGATCAGCAGGCCGACGATCCCTTGGGTCAAGACTTGCTTTTGGTAGAAAAGAGATGTTTTCTGGAATTTAAAGTCGTCGCTGGCAATGGCCCCGGACAAGGGTGTGCTGTTGCCCAATACTTCTTGAATGCCGCGCACAAAAGAAGTGTCTAGTGTATTTAAATGATCGGCGAAAAGCAGGCAGCCATCATGGTTCGGGACCTGGGAATCTGCTTCGATGCGATGCCCCCAGTCAACGCCGGCCTGACGCATGTCGGTCGGTTGGGCGGGAGGGGTATAAGTTATGCCAAAGGCAATGTCTTTTGAAATGACCGCCAAAACAGCGATGCCGCGGTTAAAGATGCCTTCGGTCAAGATGATCCCGGCCGTTGAACAGCCGATCAGCCGCGCCGGTTTAAGTACCGTCGATACTGTGCCTAGAATATCCGGATGAACATGCGACGGGCAAGCGAGGACCAAAACAAAATCCGCGTTTTTTCCTTTGAGCTGGTTCTTGACCGAAAGGCATGCCTGGGTGACGGCATCACTGACGACTGTGGCCTGACTAAATCCGATAGCGATCTGGGTGGACATGATATTTCATTTTATCAGAGCGGGAGGCATCCGCAATAAAATATTGACGTTAAATGAGGCTGTGCTATAGTTTATCCCTCTAAGGCCCATCCTACTTCGCCCAGATGCTTTCGCTCAGGGCTTCGAAGGATCGGGGCAACGATTTAAGCTAAGGCCCCATCGTCTAGCCTGGTCAGGACGTCTGCTTCTCAGGCAGAAAACACCGGTTCAAATCCGGTTGGGGCTACCAGAACAGTTTATCGTCGCTACCCGTCGTAACACACAGGTAGCGTTCTTTTTTACCATTTCCCCGC
>JANNCL010000203.1:0-1729 GCA_031386565.1 Candidatus Omnitrophota bacterium | reverse complement strand
CGAATATTTCCGCGATAACGGCAAGCATGCACTGATCATTTATGATGATCTCACCAAACAAGCGCAGGCCTATCGCCAGTTGTCATTGCTTCTGCGCCGTCCGCCGGGCCGTGAAGCATATCCTGGTGATATTTTTTACCTGCACAGCCGCTTGCTCGAACGTGCGGCAAAATTAAGCGATGCTAAAGGTGCGGGAAGTCTGACCGCTCTGCCTATTATTGAAACACAGGCTGGCGACGTTTCTGCTTATATCCCGACCAATGTTATTTCGATCACTGATGGTCAGATATTCTTGGACACGGATCTTTTTAATGCCGGCCAACGTCCTGCGATCAATGCGGGTTTATCTGTTTCACGCGTTGGAGGTGATGCTCAGATCAAAGCCATGAAACAAACCGCGGGGAGCTTACGTTTGGAGTTAGCACAGTACCGTGAGCTGGCGGCTTTTTCTCAATTCGCTTCAGATCTGGATCCAGCCACACGTAAGCAATTGGATCGTGGTAAACGCCTGATGGAATTGATCAAACAAGGCATTCAAGTGCCATTACCGGTTGTTAAGCAAGTGGCGATCATTTATGCGGGTGTCAACGGTTATCTCGACGATATGCCGACAAATAAATTAAAAGCATTCGAAGATTACCTGCATATGCAAATCGATGGGAAATACGGCAGCTTTGTGGAATTGTTCAATAAGAATTTATCCATGACCGATGAGATCAAAGCTGCTTTAAATAAGATATTAACGGACACTAAGGAGACTTTTTCCGGATGATCGGCATCAGGGAATTCAATAAGAAGATAGGGTCATTAAAGAATACACGCAAGATGACAAAAACCATGAAAATGGTTTCTGCCAGTAAGTTCAAACGTGCTTATAAAGCGCAGTCCAACGCTAAGATTTATTCAGAGAAACTTAGTGACCTGGTTGGCCGCTTGTCTTCTTTTTCAGATGGCAATCATCCGTTGATGAAAACTAAAAAGGTCAATAATAATGCCCTGATCTTAGTCGTCACTTCCGACAAGGGTTTATGCGGCGGGTTCAATAATAATTTGATCCGTGAAATAAAACGTTGGCATAAGGAAAATCCTTATAAGTACACCAAGCTTGATTTCTCCTTTTGCGGCAAGCGCGGGCACATGGTTTTTCGCCGCCACGTCAGCGTAAAAACACATTTTGAGAATGTGACGATAAAACCAAATTTTGCTGATGCGTTGAAGATCGCTGAAGCATTGACCCAAAGTTTTATCAAAGGTGAGTACGACGAGGTTTATATAGCGTACAATCGTTTTAATTCACCAATGTCACAGACGCCGGTCATTGAGAAGATCTTGCCTTTAAATCCCGCGCAGGTCGTTAAAAAGACATCCATGCCTGCGGGTAATTATGAATATGAACCTACGCAACAGGAACTTTTCAATTTCTTGGTTCCTAAGTTCATTAATTTTAAGATATTTTATACTTTATTAGAAAATGCCGCGGGAGAACATGGTGCGCGAATGACGGCGATGGATAAAGCTTCTTCAAATACAGCGGATCTCATCGACCGCTATACGTTGTTGCGTAATCGGGCGCGTCAAGCGTCGATCACGACAGAATTAATCGAAATTATCTCGGGTCCGTTCACCAACACCGGCAAAAACAGAATAACCACCATGTTCTTTGGCAATATTGTTGATCAATTCTTGGATCAAAACAGTTTTACCAACACCCGCACCACCGAACAAACCG
>JANNCL010000110.1:0-1752 GCA_031386565.1 Candidatus Omnitrophota bacterium | reverse complement strand
GAGACAAAAAATAAGTCCAAGAAGTCGGAAGTAGGTGAAGTGCAGGTCAAGGCGGATAAAATAACCGGATCATTTACCAATCAAGGGGATGTTATTCTGATCCCCCGAATGACATATAATGTTCTCGATAAGGAGGGATTGGTTGCCGACCGTGGCGAAATAAAAAAGATTTATGTTCCCCCCGGCGCCTCCGCGAATTGGGAATTGAGCCTGCCTAAGAAGATCGATGCGGGTCAATATTCTATTGTGTTAAATACGGATTTAGAAGATGGGGATGTTATCGTCAATGAGATCAGTATTTTAGTTGACGATGCGGGTCATCTAAAGATCGAAAACCTTAAGAATTGAAGAGGCTGGTCCTTCTTTTAGCGTATATATTTGTTCTTTCTGCTGTTGTTCCTTCCTTCGCTGATAATTATAAGCCGCTGGTCGTAACTTTCCATGATGCGTATCTTTATTATATTCAAAAAGCTCAAGAAGCGTTTGTCATCAAAGATCAAGAAAAAGTTGTCCGTTATTATAAGTTGGCGCGCATTTACGCGTCCTCTGATGTTGAGCAGTTGAATGTGGATACTTTAATGAGCCGCCAACTGACAGCCAAAGAAATTATAGTAGTTAAGACCGAGCCAATATCCCAATCGGAAGCGCCGGCCGTTCTAACCACATTGACTAAAGCAACATCCCAAGTAAAACCAAAGGTTGCACCTAAAACGGCTATATTGACAACGGGTGCGGGGCCTTTTTTGCTGAAAGATGTGGTAGACAAGCAGGTGCTTGAAATACCGCTAGGTTCAACCGTGGTTATCCAACGTAAAGGTGTGAGACGATTTTCTATCGTTGATGAGGGTTATATTGAGGCTAAGGTCAACACACAACAAGAGCTTCAGATCACTGCCGTGAAGCGTGGAGTGACTTTTTTGCATTTTTGGGATGATAAAGGCCGCACCACCGTTTATGTTAAAGTCATCCTTTTAGAATTAAATACGGCACAAGAGGTAATAAAGCCGGTGCTGGTAGAACATAATCAGCCGTTCAAGTTCACTTATTCCAATGATTGGAGTTCTTATTATGAGGGGCCGAAATTACGCGGTCTTCGACGGCAAAATTTAAGTTTTCTACAGAATTTATCCATGCAGGGCCCGACGCCGTATGGGGACGTTGATTCTTATGTTGCGGTCAGCGGCTTTAAGAATGCGGGCGATATTCAAGGGTATAGTTTGGGTGTCAGTAAAGTGCCGGTTCCCGGTGTGGATAATTTGAATTTACGTCTTTTTGACGCGATGCGTAATGTCTCTCCGTTGACGTTATCCAGAGCCTATATGCGAGGCATGTTCGCGGACGCGGACGTTTTACAAAAAAATCTACGATTTTCTTATTCTCATGGTCAGGTTAAACCGACTTTTGGTTTTTTTGGAATGACTAATTCAAATAAGATCAATTTCTTTGTGGATGCTGGCAAAATAACATTATTCCCGGAGAATGAACAAACGCACTATGCATTAAATTTTGTTTCCGCGTATGGCCGTGACAGGGATCCCAATGCTCCGAGACGTGCGTATTCAATTGAGGGGCAGCAGAAGATCGATAAGGTTACATTAAGTGCTGAGCTTGCCCGTAATGATGATAATCGAAACGCGGTGAATTCCGGACTGCGGTATGATAATACCGGGTTTACTACGGCTGTTAATATCCGTGATATTAACAGAGAATATGCCACTGTTTTTGGTCCCGTTTCCAGACAGGGAGAGTTGG
>JANNCL010000106.1:0-14984 GCA_031386565.1 Candidatus Omnitrophota bacterium | reverse complement strand
AGATAGACCGCATGTGGGGTTGTTGTGTTTATGAGGAACCTTTAAGCCGGCTTATCTACGCCTTTAAGTACAATGGCAAAACAGCGCTGCGCAAGACATTCGTTGAACTCATGCAGGAATTTATCACAACGTATCATGTTCCCCTGCATGATATTGACTTAATCGCCCCGATCCCGCTCCATCCTGTGCGCCTGCGGGAACGTGGCTATAATCAGGCGAGGCTCTTAAGCGAAGGATTAAGCCATTGCCTGGCACTTGCCCACGAACCCTCCTTACTGATACGTACCAACCCAACCCCTTCGCAAACAACACTAAGTCAAAAACAACGCTGGACAAACACGCAGGGGGCTTTTAAAATGAATCCTTCCATATCAGTCGCCGATAAGAGTATTTTACTCGTCGATGATCTGCTGACAACAAAAGCAACGGCCAATGCCGCCGCCGCAGCCTTAAAAGAAGCCAACGCGGCGTATGTGGGGATCATCACATTAGCGATTGCATGATTCCCCTCCCTTGATGGGAGGGGCTAGGGGAGGGTGAACTACGGCGGCCCGTGTACACCCCCACCTGACCTCCCCCATGAAGGGGGAGGAAGAATAACAAAATATGCGCATTTTACGAAATTATATTTTATCAGAATGCTTAACGCCTTTTTCCATTGCCTTAAGCGTTTTGACCAGCGTTTTTTTACTGGGGTATTTACCCCAACTGGCCGACAAGATCATCAATAAAGGTATGTCCGTGGCGGCGGTTGGCAAGATCTTCGTTTACTATATCCCCATTTTGCTTGGATACACGCTACCTATCGCCTGCTTAGTAACGGTTATTTTAACTTTCGGACGCATGTCCGCCGAGAATGAGATCCTGGCCATGCGTGCCAGCGGCATTTACATCCGTAAGTTGCTCATGCCGCTCGTTATTGTCGGGATCATTTTGAACCTGGGTGTTTTCATATTGAATGACCGTTTTATCCCGGAGGCATTCACCGCTCAAACACGGGTCTTGCAAGAAACAGGCTCGCAGAATCCCCTGTCACTACTTGAAGCGGGGAGCTTTATCAATGCTTTTGATAAATACATCATCTTCATTTACCGCATCGACAATGACCGGCTTTACGGAGTGCGTATCTATCAGCCGCAAACGAATAAACCGACCCGCACTATCATTGCCCAAGAAGGTGAATTCGTCAAAGTCCCCAATCAAGACCAGATCATGCTAAAGCTTATTAACGGCACATCCGATGAACCAGATCTGAAGAATCCGAATAATTTCTATAAATTGAATTTCCAGAACTCATTCGTGACCATGAACCTTTCCAAGAAAAAAGGCAAATTCGAAAAGAAACCAAAGGCCATGACACTGAGCGAGATCGCCGATAAGATCAAAGAGTTAAAGAACATGTCGATCGATGCCGCCCCCCTGATCGCGGAATATCATCGCCGCATCGCCTGGTCACTGACGCCATTACTATTCATTTTGCTGGGCTTTCCTTTCGCCGTCATCACCCATCGCCGGGCTAAATCCGCCAATATCCTGTTTGCCGTACTTTTTGCGGCCCCGTACTACATTCTCTCTTTGCTCTGCCAGGGTCTGGCCAGCCAAAATAGTTTTGACCCTGCGTTAACCATGTGGATCCCGGACACTATCTTAGGCCTGATCGTCATAGGGCTTAATTGGAAACTATGCGCATCCTAGACCGCTACATCCTGCGCTCGATCGCCAGCATCTTTATAGGCTCAGTGGTAATGTTCGCCTTTTTATTCATCCTCATCGATACTTTCGGGAACTTGCAGGATTTTATCGAAAAACATGTGACGTGGAAGATCATCTTGCAATATTACCTCTCGCTTTTACCCATGGTCTTGGTCAACACCGCCACCATGGCTTGCTTGATCGCGACCCTGTTCACTTATAGCAGCCTTAACAGCACCAATGAGATCATCGCCGTGCGCGCCTCCGGCCTGAATTTCTGGAAGATCACACGGCCCGCGCTTATTTTCGCACTGCTCGTGTGCGCATTGGTATTCTTAGCCAATGAACGGTTTGTCCCGCAATCCTCGCTCGTCAACGAGGAGATCCGCCAGAACTATATCAAGATCACTATTTCCGACAAGAGTAAAGGTCACCAGATCATTCGCAACCTGACATTTTATGGCTTAAAGAACCGCCTCTTCTTTATCGATAGCTTTGACCCTAACACGAATGAACTAAGCGGCATCACGATCATCGGACACGATCAAAACCAGAACCTGCGGGAAAAGATCGTGGCACTCAAAGGTACCTGGACCGGGATAGCCTGGAAGTTCTACAACTGCCAGATCTCCAATTACAATACAAGCCAGCCCAATATATCCGGGGACATCAAGATCTACCCGGAGAAACTCATGGAGATCAAAGAACGGCCGATAGACTTCTTGAAACAGCGTCTAGATGTCAATACCATGAACATCATGCAGTTACATGCGTATATCAAACGTTTTCAAAATAGCGGTGCGGTCAAGACCATTAATAATTTACGGGTCGACTTTCATCAAAAGATCGCCTTCCCCTTTCGCACCCTGATCATTGTCCTGGCCGGACTTCCTTTCGCGCTCATGACCGGCCGCCGCAAAGCCGTCACCTTCACCTCGATCGGCATCGCGGTCGTTATTAGTTTCCTGTATTACGTGATCGATGCGGTTGGACTAGCGCTCGGCAAAGGCAGCGGTCTCCCTCCCATGGCCGCGGCCTGGCTTGCTCCCGGCATTTTCTTGTCCCTCGGACTTATTTTGATCAAAAAGAATTTCTAATTCCTTTTGGCTTCTTCAGTATTTTAAAGTATGATTTTCGTAAGATATGCTTTCCATTAAAAATCAATACAATCAATTGTTGGCCACCTATACTGAGAGCCGGAAATCCGCCTGGGGCACTTCCCCCGCATCCTCGGCCTCAACGACCCTGACGAGCGAGATCGTCACCTTTTTGCTCAAACAGGCCATTATCAACCGGGCCAGCGATATTCATTTAGAACCAAGGCCGGATAAAGTGATCGTACGGTACCGGATCGACGGTAAATTACACGAAGTGCTTGAAGTAGAAATCAATGCGAACATTAACTTGCTCCCGCGTATAAAGTTATTATCCGGGATCCCGACCGATCAGGCCAGCAGCAAGAAATCCTGGGACGGACGTTTCTCTACCGATATCCAGGGCAATAAATTTGATTTTCGTGTGGCCACATTCCCGACCATCTTAGGTGATAAGATCGCCCTGCGCATCATTAGCAAAGATAATGATACCGTGGACCTTAAAAAGATCGGGCTGACAACCGGCGATACAGTCCGACTTGAACGTCTCATCCAGCGTAAAAGCGGTTTGATCGTCGTGAGCGGTCCGACCGGCGGCGGTAAAACAACGACCTTGTACTCCATTTTACGCCGTTTGTATAATCCTTCAGTCAATATTGTCACGCTGGAAGACCCCGTTGAGTATCAGATCGACGGGATCAACCAATGCGATCTGAAGAACCGCGGCAAAGGCGATGAAGATTTTATCAGCGGCCTGAAATCCATCCTACGCCAAGATCCGGATATTATTTTGATCGGTGAGATCCGTGATACGGACAGCGCAGAGATCGCGGTGCGGGCCTCCATCACCGGCCATTTGGTCCTCACCAGTTTGCATGCCAATAGTGCCATCGGGACGCTGGTGCGTTTAACAAATATGGGCTTGGAAAGCCACGTGGTTTCCTATGCCCTGATCGGCTCTTTGGCTCAACGCCTGGTCCGCAAGGTCTGTGATGGCTGTAAAGTTCCTTATAAAGTCGATCCCCCTGCCATCATGCGGCTATGCGCTCAATGCGGACTAAACCCGAGATTATTCTTCCCGGCCTTACCTAAGTCAACAAATCAACCCGGAAGCCTCATGTATGCCAGCAGTGAGGAGAAGACCAATGAGAGCGTCACCTTTTTCAAAGGCACAGGATGCCAACACTGCTCCCAAACAGGTTATCGAGGACGGCTCGGTATTTTTGAATTAGTTGTGGTCAATGAAGAAATGCGGGAAGCCATCATCAATAAAGCACCGGTGGCGTCGCTAGAACAGATCGCCATCAAGGAAGGATTCCAATCCATGGTGATCGACGCTATCAATAAAGCCAAGGCCGGTTTGGTAAGCCTCGACGATATTTACCCCATCTTATTAGAAAAATCCTCATAAAGCGTAGGTTCATCGACTTTTTCAGGCTTAGATCTGGGGACCGCAGACCGAATGATCTTCCTGGGTAAATGACTTCCTAAAGAGCACAGCATCTCATAACTGATGGTCCCCGCCCAGCCGGCCACATCATCGGCGGTGATCGATCCGTCCTTCTGAGAACCGATGATCACCGCTTCAGCACCGACAGAGGGGATCTTCCCGCTTAAACCAACAGGCGTTATATCCACCATGACCTGGTCCATGGTCACACGACCAATGACCGGACAGCGCACGCCGGCAACAAGAACAAATCCTTTATTTGAAAGAGAACGTAAATATCCGTTGCTATAACCGATGGGTAGAACGGCGATCGTCATATCTTCTTTTGCCTTAAACGTATGACCATAGCTGATCCCTTGACCTTTATCGATAGATTTTATAAAAATGATCCGGGACTTAACGGACATGACCGGTTTTAAATTGATCTTCTTTTGCAGATGGACCGACGGGTAAAGCCCATAAAGCATGATCCCGGGCCTCGCGCAATTAAAAAGGTCCGATCGATAATCCCCTAAACCCATGCTGTTACCGGCATGCACATATTGAAAGGTTACAGCCCGGTTCTCTAACGCATAGACAACGTCGCGAAAACGCCGCATCTGATCGAACGTGAAATCTTTATCCGTATCCGCTAAAGGAAAATGAGTATAAATACCTTCCAATATCAAAGCGGGAGCGGACTTTTTAACGAATTCCACAAAAGGGACAATATCTTTCTCATCAATGCCAAGACGCCCCATCCCCGTATCTACTTTTAAATGGATCCCGACCTCTTTATTCTGCAGCAGTGCTTCTTTATTCAATGCCGCTGCCATCTCTTGTGTGCACACCGTTGGGGTCAGATCATACGTAACAATGTTTTTCGCATCCGTCGGCAAGGTGCTTTCAAATAACAAGATCTTTTGCGCAAATCCGTTCTGGCGCAGCAGCAACCCCTCATCAGCATTGGACACCCCAAAGAATTTGCATCCCTGCCCATCCAAGACCCGCGCCACATCCAAGACCCCGTGACCATAAGCATCCGCCTTGATGACCGGCATGATAAACGGCTTAGCTGCCCCGGTCATATGATGACTTGCCAGCATGATCAGCTGGGCGTAATTATGGGTCAATGCTTTTAGATCTATCTCACACCATGTTAAATGCATTCTATTCCTTTATTTCTTTAGCTTGCCCTGGACCTGACAATCATCGTCATAAAGATATATTGGGGCAACAGAGGCGGCTTCGTCAAACGCTTTTTTCTGAAGCCGTTCAAAACCCAAATGTGCTAGTACTTCCGCTTTGGGTAACCACAACTTTTGCGGCGCCAATAGAACCTTGCAAGTTTTCGCACAATGCGCATAAGCTTGTTTTATCTCAGGCTGATACAGGCCCAATGCATCACCGACAAAAAGTGTCGTGCCGTGCACATGCTTAAGCACATCCGCTATTGAGCTTAACGCATACGTTTTACTTAATCGCAAACCAGTATTCGTTCTTTGATAGATCGCGCTATAAACCAAATTACGCCTGGCATCGATGAGCACACAGATCTCGTCACACGCAATGTCCCCGGCCCCATGCGCAATAACATCCAATGAGCAGATCCCGACCATTGGTTTTTGGGTAGCCAAGCAAAACGCCTTCACGGTGGCTAAACCAACGCGCAGGCTGGTGAAAGACCCCGGCCCTAAACTAACGACAAAAGCATCTATTTTCTTAAAAGGCACATTGGCCAACTTCAATAACGCATCAATATTAGGCAAAATGACATTCTCTAATAACGTGCTATTGCGGGCGGTCTTGTGACGCAGGACTTTATCGTCACGGCTAACTGCTAAAGTGAAATTTTTCGTTGAGGATTCGATGGATAAGAAATGCATATTTGCCGCTTATCGCCTCCTTGATGTGTTAGTTCGACCAACCAGAATTCATTAGGACTGAATTTTCCCAAACGTTCCGGCCATTCAATGACACTGATCCCGTCACCATAAAAATATTCATCGAATGATACAGATTTAAGTTCTTTCGGGTTTTCTAACCGGTACAGGTCAAAATGATATAATGGCAATCTACCTTTATAAAAATTCATGAGTACGAACGTCGGACTATTGACCATTTGCGGTTTAAGCCCCAAAGCCTTGGCAATGCCCTTGGTGAACACCGTCTTACCAGCCCCGAGGTCACCCTGCAAGAAAACAATATCCTTAGCCTTTAGATTCCTGGCAAAAAGGCTGCCTAAACCCAACGTTTCTTCCTGAGTGTTAGTAATGCGTGAAACTTTTGACATTGACCCTCTGTTTTTTGTCAGCAATTATCTCACCGATGGGATAGAACATGAACACATGCTTCTTGATCTGCCACTGCATCAGCTTTACGGCTTTCTTTGGGCTTAAGGTAAATAACAGCTCGTAATCTTCACCGTCGCCGAGGGCCTGTTCATAAGTACATCCCCGGTAAACAGGCACCGCCTCAGGCCAAAGTTTAACACCAACACCGCTAGAGCGCAAAATATGATTTAAATCACCCGGTAATCCGTCGGAAATATCCATCATGGCGGACGGCTTAAAGTTCTTGATCAGAAATTGCGCCTCTTTGACACACGGCGTGAACGATAAGTGATGCCCGCTGTTGAACGACCCACCCAACGGGCCGCTGACAAAGACCCAATCGCCGGGTTGGGCCCCGCTACGCATGACCAGATGTTTCTTGCTGACTTCTCCCAACAACGCGACATTGATAATGATCTTATCCGCTTTAATACTATCCCCGCCGACTATCGACACCTTAAATGCTTTGGCGGTTCTAGCCAAACCTTTATAAACACCTTCAATGAACTTAACATCCGTCTTGGCCGGCATCGCGATGGACACCACCGCATAGGTAGGCTTTCCGCCCATGGCCGCGATATCACTGATATTACACGCCAATGCCTTATGCCCGATCCCCTCTGGATCCATGCGCATGGTAAAATGCACATCCTGCGCCATCATGTCGGTGGTAAAGAGCAAATGCTTATCTTTTGAAAATGGCAAAACCGCCGTGTCATCGCCTATCCCAAGAACACCCTTAGGAACTTTCGGCAATATCCGCGCCAAACGCTCAATCAAAGCAAACTCGCCTATTTTATCAATTTGCATGCGGCCTTTCATCTTAAAATTCATTATCTCCCGTCTATTAACATTCCCGATTACGCAGATGATATCTGCGTAATCTTCCTAATCACAATCTAAAAGCCTTTTTAATATTTACTTTGTAAGAAGGAAGGATGATGCCGTATTCGGTCACGATGCCGGCAATTAATTTTGCGGGGGTTACGTCGAATGCCGGATTGAAGACTTTCACACCTTTGGCCGCGGTCGGGATGCCGGCTAAATGGGTGACTTCTTTGGGATCGCGCTCTTCGATAGGGATC
Source organism: Candidatus Omnitrophota bacterium (assembly GCA_031386565.1). GTDB lineage: Bacteria > Omnitrophota > Gorgyraeia > Zapsychrales > Fredricksoniimonadaceae > JACQQW01. Next base: position 7,351 of record JANNCL010000106.1, on the reverse strand, counting down.
TGATCGCCGTGTTTAAGCGTTAGATCAAAAGTCGATTTTGGGGCGACGACGTAAAATGGGATGCCATGATATTTGGCTAAAACAGCGAGCATATACGTGCCGATCTTATTGGCGCTGTCGCCATTCGCTGCAATGCGGTCGGCACCGGTAAAAATAATGTCGATCTTACCCTGCTTCATGAGCGTGGCAGCCATATTGTCGCAGATCAAGGTGGTGTCGATCTTCTCGCGGGTCAATTCCCAACAGGTCAATCTGGCGCCCTGTAATAAAGGACGGGTTTCGCAGGAATAGACGCTGAATTTCTTATTCATTTTCTTAGCGCTATAGAACACCCCTAGCGCTGTACCATAGTCAACGGTAGCAAGCGCCCCGGCATTGCATACCGTTAAGGCCCTCATCCCGTTCTTGATGAGCACTGCACCATGATCACCCATGGTACGGCAAACCCGGCGGTCTTCTTCATATATGCCCATGGCTTCGTCAAACAAAGCTTTCTTTAACTTTAGGACGGACAAATCAACAGGCGCTTCAATAACCCGGCGCATGCGCTCAATCATGGTAAATAGATTCACCGCCGTCGGTCGTGATGTGGCTAAATGATCACACACTGCATGAATATGAGTGATGAATTTCTTAAGATCACTTCCCCTAAAATTATTTGCCCCCAATAAGACCCCAAACGCCCCGGCAACACCAATGGCCGGCGCCCCACGCACACTCAAACGTTTGATCGCATCCCACATCGTCTGCACGTCACGGCAATGGATATACTCGAATTTATTAGGCAATTTCGTCTGGTCAATGATTCGCGCCGCGCCCTTAGCCCACTTGATCGTTTCAATCGCCATTATTTTTCTTCCTATGTAATTGCATCTTGTCTACTATCACACTAAAGCGCCACTGGCGCTTTAGGTCTCCACTTCAATACGCGGGAATAGAGGCGGGTGTAGTTTGATCTTACCGTCCGGTGATCCCAAAATATCCAATACCTGCGCGCATTTATCGGGCATGACCGGCAATAATAATGTTGCGGACAACCTGAGACCCGATGCAGCCGTCGCTAATACTCGTTCGGCACCCGGCATATCGGTTTTAGCTAATTTCCACGGTGCTTGTACTTCCATATATTTGTTAAGAACACGTACAAATTCGATCGCCGCAACGACCGCTTCCTGCACTTTGAATGCAGTGATCGCGGCATTGACCTGTTTTGGCAACGCGTCTGCCCGAGCTTTAATATCTTCTTCTGCCGGCGTCAATGTCCCAAGAGTCGGGATAATGCCGCCGTGATTCTTACCGATCAGCCCGCTGACCCGGTTGAGCAAGTTCCCAAAGTCATTGGCCAGGTCGCTGTTATAGCATTTGATAAATGATTCGGGTGTGAAGTTCGCGTCACTGCCTAAGACCATCTCGCGCATCAAATAATAGCGTACCGCATCAATGCCATGCTGTTCGATCAAGTCCAAGGGGTTGACCACATTGCCCAAAGACTTACTCATCTTAGAATCCCCGATCAGCCACCAACCATGCGCAAAAATAGTTTTTGGCTGAGGTAATCCTAAGGAAAACAACATTGTCGTCCAGTACACGCTATGGGTAGTCAGGATATCTTTGCCGATCAAATGCACATCCGCCGGCCACCACTGCTTGAACTTGGCATCATCATATAGATATCCGGGGATAGAAATATAATTGATCAGCGCGTCGAACCAGACATAAGTAACATAATCTTTATCAAACGGGATCTCAATACCCCAATCCATGCGAGATTTAGGACGGGAAATGCACAGGTCGCCAAGCGGCTGTTTCAAGAAACCCAAGATCTCATTACGGCGATGGATAGGCAGGATAAAATCATCATGCGTCTCGATATAGTCGACTAACTGCTTTTGATATTTACTCATCTTAAAGAAATAATTCTTTTCCTTAAGCATTTTCACGTCCCGGAATTGTCCGCTGTCAAACTCTGTCTGAGTGATAAAGCGCTCTTCCGCGACAGAATACAAACCTTCATACTCGTTCAAATAAATATCACCGGCATCAAAAACTCTTTGCAGCACATCCCTAACCACGCGTTTATGACGCTCCTCGGTCGTGCGCACAAAATCATCATAACGGATATCAAGCTTTGTCCAGAGATTGGTAAAACGCGGCGCCAGATCATCACAATGCGCCTGCGGTGTCATCCCCCGTTTTTGCGCCGCCTGCATAACCTTTTGCCCGTGCTCATCCAACCCTGTTAAGAAAAAGACCTGATCCCCGGCATTGCGATGAAAACGCGCCAGCACATCGGCTAAGATCGTCGTATACGCATGCCCTATATGCGGCGCGTCATTGACATAGTAGATCGGGGTTGTGACGTAGAATTTCGACATAGCCTTAATTTAAAACTGCCGGCGGATAAGTGATCTTAGTGGTCTTGCCTTCTCCCAGATCGACCGTCACGTAGCGTTTTAGGATATCAACATTGATAACGCGTCCCTTTTCCCCGGCTTCCGTGGTGACCTTACCGCCCATTTTAGGCAGATCTTTTGACATCTCGCGATATACATTGAATTCATAAGCCATGCAGCATTTCACGCGTCCGCACACCCCGGAGATCTTGGAAGGATTGAGCGGCAGGCCTTGGTCTTTGGCCATTTTGATCGATAGCGGATGGAAATCTTTCATATAGGAAGAACAGCACAACTCCCGGCCGCAAACCCCGATACCTCCGACGATCTTGGCTTTATCCCGCACCCCGATCTGTTTAAGCTCGATACGGGCACGAAAAGTCTTTGCCAGGTCTTTGACGAGATTACGAAAATCCACGCGGCCCTCTGACGTAAAAAAGAACAGGATCTTGCTGCTGTCAAAGGAATATTCCGCGTTGACCAACTGCATATCCAGCTTAGATTCCATCACCTTGCGCTGACAGGCGCGATGCGCGTCCTTTGATTTTATCTGATTGTTCACGATCTGACGTATATCCCCATCGGTCGCCACGCGCAGTAATTTCCCGAGCACTTGGCCTTTCTTAGAAGCACACGCTTTCCCGGATTCCGTCACCACTTTCCCGAATTCCGCTGTTTTCTCAACTTCAACAACAACGATATCACCGCGTTTACAATTAATATCATTACTTTCAAATATCCCGACCGGGCGATATTCGCCCAATTTTATTTCGATCAATTGCCCCATAACCTCTGCCTTACTAAACTTAATGCCATCTTCACATTAAGATTCTCATTTGCGAGTTCTTTGGTACGGACGATCTGCGTTGTTAACGCGTTTAGATCATCCATGCCCCGATTAGACATCGCCTGAATGTCCCCTAGCCTGTTACGAAAAACTAAATGTTTTTCATCAACTCCCGATCGATACAATGCCGCGTCCCGGACAAAGGTGAATAATACCTGCATGGCTTGGCCCGCACGCTGCTTATCCGCACTTAATTCCTTAACAAACTCATCGCTGACACCACGGGTGACAAACACATCCAAAAGTTCTTGAGCCTCCGGTGAGAGGGAATCTCCGGTATCAAAAAATTGCACCGTATGGCAGCGCGACTTGATCGTATCCAAACAATTATGCGACGCGCTGGTGGTCAGGATGATCAACGTATTACCTGCCGGTTCTTCCAATGTCTTCAGCAGCGCATTGGATGATTCATTATTCATCAGATCCGCTTTCAAAAGAATAAAAACTTTCACCACTGCTTCAAAAGCGCGCAAACTCACACGCCCTAACATTTGCCGTATAGCATCGACCTTAATGCCCTCTTCTTCATCCCCGCCTAAGATATATACATCCGGGTGATTACCGGAAGCTATCTTCAAACAGCTTGAGCATACCCCGCACGGCGGCATCTGATCTTGGGCACAATTGACCAGCTGGGCAACCTTGATCGCCGTCTGCCTCTTTACGGCATCATTAGTGCCGACAAAAAGATACGCATGGGCCAGACGTTTCGCACGCGCTAACCGCTGGAATCTTTCTATCACTTTCGTATCGATTTCGTCAGCGTTCATAAAATTGCTTCGATGAATAATTGAACACGACCAAAGATCACTTCCTTAGCCGCGTCGACCTTGATCACCTTCACGCGCTTAGGTTCCTTTTTAGCAATGTCCAAATATCCCTGGCGCACCCGTTCATGATAATCAACAGGGCGCTGTTCGATCCTGTCTTTTTGCGCATTGGTCCGCGACAAACCTTGATTAACATCAATATCAAAAAGCAGCGTCAGATCAGGTTTTACTCCGGCCGTCGCAAATAAACCTATCTGTTCAATGATCTTCGTATCAACCCCGTTACCAGCACCCTGATAAGCAACGGTCGAATCCAAAAAGCGGTCGCAGATCACATGCGCGCCTTTTTTTAACGTAGGCACGAGCACTTCTTTGACCAGCTGAGCCCGTGCCGCCATATACAATAATGTCTCACATTCATCGGACATTTGGCGGTGCGCGACATCCAACAGTATAGCACGGATCTTCTCACTTAACTTAACACCGCCAGGTTCCCGTAGCAGCAGTACCGGCAGCTTGCGCGCTTTAAAATATTCCACGATCAGCGCGGACTGCGTGCTCTTACCGGAACCTTCCGCTCCTTCTAAAGTGATGAACTTGCCCTGCATTACGCCCATCTCCACGTTTGCCCGCTTTTAGAATCTTCCACGAGCACCCCTTTAGACTTTAAGAGGTCACGCAGCTCATCGGAACGCTTGAAGTTCTTCAATTGGCGGACGCTCACGCGTTCATCCAGCAGCGATTGTAATTCCGCCGATAAGACCGTTTCTTTCTCGTTAAGAAATAAACCAAAAAGATTTCGCCCGAGATTTTCCAGCATGTCCACAGCATGATACACGACCCCCAGATAATTATTGTCCGCGCTATTTTGATCAATGTACGTATTGGTGTCATTGATGAGACAAAATAATGCGGCCAAGGCCTTAGGGGTATTAAAATCATCGTCCATGGCCTCGATGAATTCATTCTTATATTTCGTAATGAACCCGGCTTGCACCGGCTCAACTTCTTTTTTATCAAGGATCTGGGCCGCGCGGTAAAAGAGCACGTCAAATTTCCCCAGCGCTTTACGGGCATCTTCCATTTTCGCTTCGCTAAAATCGATGGCACTGCGGTAATGAGAGAATAAAAAGAACATCTTGATCTCATCCACGGAGTATTTCGCCAGCGCATCTTTAATGGTAATGAAATTGCCCAATGATTTAGACATTTTCTGACCGTTGATAGTCAGCAAACCATGATGGATCCAACACTTCGCAAAAGGCTTCCCCGTCAATGCTTCCGATTGCGCCACTTCATTCTCATGATGTGGAAAGATCAGGTCCCTGCCCCCGGCGTGGATATCAAGCGTTGTGGTCTTTAAATGCTTCATGCTCATGCAGGAACATTCGATATGCCAGCCCGGCCGGCCTTGACCCCAAGGACTTTCCCAAAAAGGTTCCCCGGGTTTAGCGGATTTCCACAAGGCAAAATCCAGCGGGTCTTTCTTCTTGGAATCTTTCTCAATGCGCACCGCTTCTAACATCTGGTCAATGCTTTGGCCGGACAACTTGCCGTAATCTTTGAAAGACCGCACGTCAAAATACACATCCCCGTCCGCCGCGGGATACGCGTGCCCTTGAGCGATCAACCCCTGAATATGCGCGATCATCTCCGGGATATTATCGGTCGCTTTTGGCTCCACATCACCGGGAGTAACGCCTAAACTCTTCATATCTTCATAATACAAACGGATCTGTTCTTCACTCACATCTTTAGATTCACGCTTGGTCTCAATGGCCTTGTTGATGATCTTATCATCCACATCGGTGATATTGCGAACGAAATGGACATCATATCCCCGGAATTTCAAGTACCGGCGTATCACATCAAAAACATATAAACTGCGCGCATGACCGATGTGGCATTGGTCATAAACCGTGACCCCGCACGTATACATATTGACAACGTTAGCAGTTAAAGGAACGAACTCTTCCTTTTTATTTGAGAGCGAATTGTATATCTTGATGGCCATCACTATATCTTTCTATTGCTGTCTAAATCACAAAATCTTCGTCGTTGCTTTTATTCTCGACGCCTGTTTTTTCTTCAATGCACTTGATCCGCTTGAGCAACCTGCTGATATTGTCCATGACCGGATCATTAACATGAGCATGATCAAGCTCCATGTCGATCTTACGGCCTTCCTGTTTGGTGATGCGCGCGGGTATCCCCACGACGGTCGCGTTGGCAGGAACTTCTTTGATCACCACCGCATTGGCTCCGACATAGGAATTATCCCCAACAAGGATATTACCTAATACTTTTGCTCCGGCACCAATGACCACATTATTACCGACGGTCGGATGACGCTTGCCGGTCTCTTTACCTGTGCCGCCTAAGGTCACCCCTTGATACAACAGGACATTGTCCCCGATGATGGCTGTTTCACCGACAACAACCCCCATGCCATGATCAATGAACAGGTTCTTACCGATCACGGCCCCGGGGTGTATCTCAATACCGGTCCAGAAACGGCCTAATTGCGACAACCAGCGGGGAACAACAGGCACTCCCCATGACCATAACGCGTGAGCGATGCGGTACACCACCTGCGCATGCAATCCCGGATATAATAAAAGAACTTCTAAAGAACTTTTTGCCGCCGGGTCACGCTCTTTGATGATCTTGATGGCATCGTTAAAAAAGATCTTGGTCAGAATAAAGACGACCAGAACAGCCAATGTAAAAAATACCATTCTACCCCTTTGTTAAGGTCACCACCGCATACGCGGCGATCCCTTCTTTCGTTCCGACGGGCCCTAGCCCCTCGTTCGTTCCCGCTTTAATATTAACCTGTGTTTCGTCCACCGCTAATTCGAAAGCGATATGAAAACGCATCTTGGCCTTATATTCCTGCAATTTCGGCGCTTCCGCCTGTATCATCACATCCACGTTAGAAACTTTATAACCCAGGTCATTAACTTTTTGATTCGTTTGTTTGAGCAACAATGATGATGCAATATTCTTATATTTAGGATCCGTATTCGGATAATGTTCGCCGATATCACCTAAGGCCGCGGCACCCAACAGCGCGTCGCAGATCGCGTGCAAAACCACATCCGCGTCCGAATGCCCGTCAAGCCCATGTGTATGCGGGACTTCGATGCCGCCCAGCATTAACTTGCGTCCCTTGACCAATCGATGTATGTCATAACCGATGCCGCTACGATATTGCATATTTCTCCTCGTTATATTCCCCTCCCCTTGTGGGAGGGGCAAGGGGTGGGGTAAAGCGCCAAAAGCTATCCCCCCTCCCTAACCCTCCCCACAGTTTTGTTGGGGGAGGGAAACAATCCTAT
>JANNCL010000119.1:0-13192 GCA_031386565.1 Candidatus Omnitrophota bacterium | reverse complement strand
CACATAATCTTGTTCTGTCATAACCTTTAAACTGGATTCTACAACGTAGGCCGTACCGGCTTGTGCATTTTCATAGACCACGGCTTTGCTTGGAACGATCCAAACCTTATTAAATGTATTAACAGGAACATTCTTATTTCCGGATAATTCATATATCCGCTTCCAAAATATTTTGCCAATATCACCTTCGGGATAAACTAAACTGGCGGTGATTTGTTTTAAGAGATAATCTTGGGCTAATAGGTCTCGGCCCATTTCGGTTTGACCAAAAGTATCGGGAACAATGCGGTCTTTTTCATAGGGACTTAGGTTGACCCACATGTCTTTTTCGGGGGTGGTTAGGGCAGCGAGGAAGTATTTGATTAACTTGTTGGCTTCAACTTTAAGGTTGCCCTCCTTCGCCAGAGTGCTTTTGCCTTTGGCTACGGCGGGCGTTTCGTTTCCACTATCTAAAACGAACTCGAAACGAAACGGGTTATCTGGATGAACTTTGATGCCTTTTAGGACAGGAGGGTTAAACGTAGGGCTTAGCTTAACCATTACGCCCGGAGCAGGCAAAGAAATCTCCCCTGCACGAACATAGGTTGAGCATAGTAAATTAGCCAAGAAAGCTATGGTTATAAAAATTGAAATGGGGATACGCATACAACGATAAGTATAAAATATTTATATTATAAAAGCAAATTTATCTTTGATCTTTGATCTTTGAGCGGGGAAGTTTAAGGCTTATTTTGAATTAGAAAAGTTTTGATATGATATACACCAAAGCTGCATCAACACGTAATATCCTTTGACCAAACCCTAATTGGGTGAAACCGATCGAAGAAAGTAATTGATTCTCAAAAGGAATAATCCCTCCCTCCGGTCCGATCACTAGGGTGATCGGCTTAGGGAGAGTCATAGTTGATAAAGCTTGCCCATCCGGATGGGCTACTAAAGCAGACGACCCTTTGATCAAATTAGGGAGTTGATCCGCTACAAAAGGCTTGAACTGCGGATGCAGCGAGACTTTAGGCATGCCCGTATCTTTGGCTTGTTCCAAACCTAACGTTAAGTGCTCTTGCATCACTTCCGGACGCAGCGCAGAAGAATTCCATAAACTTTTCTCTACACGGCTGAAATTCAATAAATGTATATCCTTGATCCCCATCATTGCCGCAAAGAATAATGAGCGTTTCAACAAATGCGGACGCGGCAACGCCAATATCAACTTCAATTGCAGCGGTTCCGGCGGATTTCCATCGAAAGCTACATCCAATTCAACCGCTTCACTCAAATTAACAATGATCCCTTTACCAGTATTCCCGTCGCATTGCCCGACAGTTAGCTCCGCACCTATCGGCGCTTTTAATACGGAGGCGATGTGTTCAAAGCGCCTACCTGTCAAGCGCACACGGGTGTTTGAAATGAAATCTTCTTTAAACAGGAGGATCAAATTCATGAAAGATTTTTCAGCTCTTCAGGAGGCATGTGGAACGAATGCGCGTCATCAGGAAAACTCCCCGACACAACTTCTTCTTTAAAGGTTCTAAAAGCATCCCGCATCAACGGTGCCAGATCAACATATTTCTTGGAGAACTTAGGACTGAATTTTAGCGAGAGCCCTAATACATCATGACTAACAAGTACTTGACCGTCGCAATATTTTCCGGCACCGATACCAAAAGTTGGAATGGATAATTTTTCAGTAATGATCGTGGCTAGCTCCAAAGGAACACATTCCAGAACGATCGCAAAACAACCGGCATCTTGTAAACTTTGAGCCTGCGCGATGATGCGTTTGGCAGCAATGGCATCTTTGCCCTGCACCTTCATCCCTTCTCTCGATGTCACTGTTTGCGGCGTCAAACCCACATGGCCCATCACCGGAATACCAGCCTTAACGATCGACGCGGCAACTTCAGCACACGCATCAAACCATTCCAGCTTAACCGCTCCGCAACCCGCTTCTTGAATAAATAACGTTGCATTGGCCACCGATTTCTGTGGATCGATCTGATATGCTTCAAAAGGCATATCGCCCAGCACCAAGGCCTTTTTGACAGCGCGCGACACCGCTTTACAGTGATGCAGCATTTCGATCATCCCGACTTGTGTTGTTGACTCTAGCCCAAGCACCACATTAGCCAATGAATCACCCACCAAAATAACGTCGATCCCGCTTTGATCCAACAACATCGCCGTCGGATGATCGTACGCCGTTAACATCGTCATTTTCTGACCCGATCTTTTTTTATTTAAAATATCCGCGGCTGTCATACGCTTAAGAACTCCATTATTTTTCCGGCCGCGGCCTTACCGCTGGCGATGGCATCAACCACACTACCAGCGCCAGTGACCACATTCCCCGCGGCAAATATTTTTTCAATACTCGTTAAACCTGTTTGAGCATCAACCCATATACTACCATCCTCATCTAGCCTTAACTGCGGCAAATGCTGGCGGATAAAGGTGTTTGGCTTTCTTCCCGTTGATAGAATAACTGTCTGCGCCTCAATCGTTGTTCTTTCCAAACCATCTGCTTTAACCACTAATCGATCCTCTTCTTCCACAACCGTCAGCGGTTCAACAGTCAGTGCTGTGGCAAAACCTTTGGCATTACCTTCAATGGCCAACGCTTTCATCGGCATAGATAAAACAACCCCTTCTTCCTGAGCTAATTGCAGGTCTTCCGCCCGAATACCCATTTCCTCTTCCAATCCATCAAAAATAAGCGTTACTTTCTGACCGGCACGTATTGAAAGTCTGGCCGCATCGAGTGCTGCACCGTCGCCGCCTAACACAACCGTCTGTTTCCCCTGCCATATGCCTTTTGCATCAAGCTTAAAATTCTTAGATATTTGGTGAGCACGCATTAATAATTCTTGAGCGTAATAAACCCCTCCCAGATCATGCCCTTTGATATTAATGAAATTTGCTACCCCGGCCCCAAGCGTCAACAGCACGGCTGCTTGATTTCCGGCAAACACCTCTTGCATTGAAATGGTCGATCCGACGAATGAATTTGTCTTTATCACCACGCCTAAGTTTATTAACGTGGCAAACTGTTCATCAATAACCCGAGCAGGCAAACGAAATTCCGGTATCCCATAACGCAACAAGCCGCCGGGCTCTGATAATGCTTCAAGGATAGTGACGGTAAACCCAGCCTGCGCTAAATAATACGCCGCGCTCATGCCCGCTGGTCCGGAGCCAACGATCGTGACTTTTCTATTTTTGGGCTGTGTTTGTTTTTCCTTCGGCAATTTAGGCTTCCCCACATCAGAGGCATACCGTTCTAACGCTCGGATAGAGATAGCGGTCCCGTCGTCATTAAAAATACATGCTTTTTCACACGGTGCTGGGCATATGCGTCCGCAAATGGCCGGGAAAGGATTTTGTAAACGAATACGCGTCAACGCCCCAACAGCATCATCCTCACGTAATAAGCGGATAAACCCCGGAATATCGATCCCTAGCGGACAGCCCGGTAAACATGTTGCTACCGCGCACTGTGGACAGCGTCTGGCTTCTTCTACATTTTCTTTTTTGCCAAACCCAAGAATGACTTCACCAATGTTGCTAATCCGCCGCTCTTTGGGTTGGATGGGTAAATTTGTTTTTCCCATGACTGCTCCTTATGCGCCTGATCTCGTCTTGCCAGATCTTCAAAATCAATTTTATCGCCATTAAACTGCGGACCGTCCACACACGCCAGTTTGAAATCACCATCAACACGCACACGGCAAGAACCGCAAAGTCCCATACCGCTGATCATATAGGGATTAACCGTCACCCAAACAGGGATATTTCTCATTTGGGACATGTGGCTGGCTGCCTGCATCATCTCGACCGAACCGATCGCATACACTGCGTTGACTTTATATTTACCTAATAGATCATTTAAGTTCTGAGTGGCCAAACCTTTTCGTTCGTAGGAACCATCATTAGTGGTGATGAACAATTCATCACATACTACCCGCATTTGAGACTCCAGCATCAATACTTTCTTTGACTTTGCACCAATGATCCCGAGTACTTTATTTCCTTTCTTCTTCAAAGCCCTGCAAATAGGAAGAATTTGCGCCGCCCCGATGCCTGTAGCAACACATATTACCACTCCATACTGCTCGATCACCGATGGTTTACCCAAGGGCCCGACAATGAATGCCACACGCTCACCAATAGACATTTCTCCGAGTGTTCGAGTGACATCACCCACCTCATGGACAATGAGCGTGATAACACCCTTACGATCATCCGCATCGATCACAGACATGGGGATCGGCTTCATCGATGAGTGCGGGGATATCATAACAAACTGCCCGGGCAGCACTTTTGAGGCAATGCTTGAGGCAGAAATATCTATGCGTTTGATATTCAATGCAATGAGCTGTTTATTAACGATCTTGAACATTTAAAAAAACATCCATGGTGGAGGTTTTGGCATAGCACTAGCGACCTGTAACGCTTGACCCAGCAATCCAAAAATACCTCCAACGAGCTGACCTGGCAAGGAAAATAATGCGCAGCCACTTAAACCGGCACAAAATATGATCAGGCACAGCAACTTTAGCCAGCGATTAAAAAGATCATTATGCATCTTACCCCTTAAGTTAAGAAGTCTCTTGATCATTAGTTCAACATAAGTTCTGCTTGCACCGTACCCAACAACGAAGAGAACTTAACCCCTTGCACATTAATGGATCCTAACCCTTTGAAGAACGGCATCAACACATGTGAAGCATTGTACATGATGCCTCTATAGTTCTCAGCCTGTACCGTATTCTTAGCGATCACCCTATCGATCTCCTTGACCTGGGCCTGATCATCCTTGATTGCTGCTTGAACCTGATTGATCTGATCTTCGAAATTCTTGATCGTCCCCATGTTATTCGCTAGGTCTTCCGGAGACAAACCTTCCGTGGATTTATTTTGCCATTCGCTCAACTTCACCTGTGCTAAGCGGAGCTCTTCAGCCTGATTGATCACGTCCCGAGCTAATTCTTTTTTCTTGGCCTCAGCTTCTTTTTTATACGTTCCGGCTAATTCCACTTGATTAGATAAATAGCGTTCATACCATTCTAAGATACCCAGCGCCCGATTAGCCATTTCTTTTACTTTAAAATAAAAGACCGCAGTCGCTTTGATGCCGGTATTGAAGCCCATCGCTTTGAATTGTTTATCTTGGGCGATCGATGTTGAAGGATCCTTATAAATATCCATTGATTTTTTCAATAGCTGGCGGCTGGATGCTAATAAAAAATAATCCCCTTTAAAAACAAAACCAGGGTCCATATTGCTCCCCAGCGGCAAGGCAATATAATGGATATCATTCCCTTTATAATCTTCCCGGCCGATCAGACTAAGACCATGTTTGGAACCAACGACCTCATCCAATAATGTTTTTGCCTTCAGCGCATCCGTGACTTTAACAAAAAATAGAAGACGCGGATACGGGACTAAGCCATGCGTATCTACATCCGTCACATAACCACCGGCCTCTGGGCCTAAAAGACCGATGAAATCGGTCACTTCACTACCGGATATTTTCTTTTGCAGCGACTTCCTGATCCGTTTAGGCTGATTTTGTAAAGCAGCCTCTGCCCCCGCCTTTAACTGCGCGGCAATTTCTTTGAATTCATAACACCCGCCCCAATGATAAGCGATCGCAGAGGGAGGCACCAGACTAAAAGCATTATTATCCGCCGGAGAACAAGCCAGGAATCTTTTAAATGAAGGATCGATCTTTTCCTGGTCATACGTTAAGAGGAATTTATACTTCGTGATATTACCCGGCAAGAATGAGACACCATAGGCTTTGAAACCCGTTTGTTTCGCTAAAGGTCCCGCCCATTGGGGCTCAGCCGAAAGCATCATGCCTTTGATATCCACATAGAATGACCCCTGAGCCTTAGGATAAAAATTTGCCGCCACCTCTTTGAATTGATCATCGGACTTGAGCGAAGGATGTTTATGCTGGACGGTCGCGATCACATTATTAATGAGCGTGCTGCTCTCATCGGTAAAGACCAACAAATTCCTGATGTGGGTATATTTGAACGACAAGTCTTTTTGCTTGAACATCAAATGCACCACCACCTGGCCGTTATACTGATCTTTCTTGACCACAATATCCTGCCCCAGATCTTTTAAGAACAAGCTTACATTGGCCGCCACTTGGATGGATGCCAGCGACCGGGTGATCACAACCAATCCCGCTTTGGGGTCTTTAGACGTATACTGAGCGAACGCAATCTCTTTCCCCAGCAATCTACCCACGATCGGATTTTTCATGAGCGTCGTTGCCTGAGTGTAACTTTTCATAAAACCATCCAGCTTTTGAGGGGAAACTTTATTATGTTTAAGAACGGCAGGTATATCAATACCAGCTACGTTCTTATATAGATCGCTTTTTTCAAAACTATTCCAAAAACGTACCGGCTCTTTCAACTGAGCATAAACTAAAGCGTTGGAAGGCAGCACCTCTTCCATCGTTAGCTGCGGGCCGTAAATATGGTATAAGAACCATCCCCCCATCACGGCCGCCAATACTATCAAAATGATCATGATGCTCTTAAAAATATTTTTCATGCTTAGATCCTAAAAAAAAGTTTGGCATTGTTATTGACCTGTTCCAGAACTTTCGTTTCATCCTCATGTTTTAAAGCGCTTAAAGCTTTCAAAGTCTTCCAAACATCTTTTGGTTCTGCCAAATACTCACCTTCCAAGCTGCGATAACGTACAGGGGCATCGGTCTCGATCAGGATGCGGTCAAGCGGCGCAAAACCCATCGCTGTTTGTGATTCAACGCTATATCCGACACTGGGCGAAGTGGAAACAAAATAACCGGCATCCAGGATCTTGGCCAGAACATCCACGGGCCCGCTGTACCAATGGAACAATGCTCTCTTCGTACCGGCCGACTGCGCCATGGACAAGCACTCTTTCCATGCCCCCCGGCTATGGATCACAACGGGCAGGTCATGCTCTTTGGCGATATCCAGATGGAATGCAAAAGAATCCTTTTGTTTCTGACGTTCTTCTTCATTTTTGCGCACCCATTTATACCAGTAGTCCAATCCGGTTTCCCCGACAGCCTTTGCATACTGGATATTCGCTCTCATAAATGCCACGACATCAGGATGGATCTCCGGCTTAACCTTGCCAGGATGCACCCCAAGCGCCGGATGAATATGAGGCATCTTATACTCAGCGGCAATTTTCAAAACCAAACGCATTGAATCCAAGTCAACGCTCATGGCCATAATATCACTAACACCCGCTTCATCCGCCCGTGTCAATGAACCCGATAGATCTTCTAAATGATCGATGTGTGCGTGGGTATCAATTATATGCATTGGCTGTCGATCATTAATGTAACGGGACCGTCGTTGATCAGGCTGACTTCCATCATAGCGCGAAAACGACCCGTGGCAACCGAGAATGGATGTTTTTTCAATCCTTGAACAAAATGATCGTAGAGTTTCTCTGCTGTAAGCGGGTCAGCCGCATCATCAAAGGAAGGCCTGCGACCTTTTTGGCAATTACCTAATAAAGTAAACTGAGACACCACCAAAAAAGAAGCTTTCACATCTGCGGCACTGAGGTTCATTTTACCTTGAGCATCATCAAAGACCCGAAGCTCAACAACTTTTTGAACTAAAGCATCGGCATCCAAAACAGTGTCATCTTTTGCGACACCTAGAAATATCAATAAACCACGATCAATGGCGCCCGTAATTTCCTGACCTACGACAACCGATGCTTTTTTGACCCTCTGAAGGACTAAACGCATAAAAAGATTATAATTTGCCCCAGTCAAATTGACAACACCTATCATTTATGTTATTAATCAAAACATGAATTTAACCGAACTCTTGACCAAATACTCCTTCCCTCAGAATATCATTGATATTTTTGAAAGTGAAGGCATTAAAACACTGCATCCCCCGCAGGCTTTGGCGATACAAAAAGGCGTGCTGGATAGAAAAAATCTGATCATGGCTGTGCCGACAGCGGCCGGTAAAACGCTGATCGCGGAACTTGCTCTATTACAGCATGTCCTGCAATTTGGAGGCAAAGTACTTTATATCGCCCCGCTAAAAGCGCTCGCCAGTGAGAAATACTATGATTTCAAACGCAAATATGAAAAATTAGGGATTAATGTCGGCATCGCTACCGGTGATCTAGACTCGCCCAGCAAATATCTGGACAGATACAATGTCCTCATTGCCACGGCTGAAAAAGTAGACTCGCTTTTGCGGGCCAAATCCACGTGGCTCATCGATGCCCTGACCCTCATGGTGTTAGACGAGATCCATTTCATCGATGATGAAAGCCGCGGACCGACGCTGGAGATTTTGACCACCCGCGTCAAACAATTAAAGCCGGACATACAAATATTGGGCCTTTCGGCGACGATCGGCAATGCATTAGAAGTCGCCGGTTGGCTTAAGGCAGAATTAGCCTCTAGCACATGGCGCCCCATTCCTCTCAAGGAAGGCGTCTATTACAGCCAGCGCATCATTTTTAACAATGATTCCACCCGCATGGTGATGGAAGAGGGCGATGATGATCTGGCCAAATTAACGCTGGATACCTTGCGCGGCGCGGGACAAGTGTTGGTTTTTGTTAACTCAAGGCGTAGTGCCCAGGCCTCAAGCCGTGAATTATGCCCCTATGTCACCGCGATCCTCAAACCGGAAGAAAAAGCCCTGCTGAAAGATTTGGCCAAAGAAATAGCAACGGAAGCCGGAGCCACCAAGGTCTGTAAAAAATTAGCCGACACGGTCATGCATGGCTGTGCTTTTCACCACGCCGGATTGACCCCGAAACAGCGTAAACTCATCGAAGATAATTTTAAGAAGAACATCATCAAGGTCATATGCTCCACGCCGACGTTAGCCGCGGGTGTTAACCTTCCTGCTCGTCGTGCCATCATCCGCGACTGCAAACGCTATACCAGCGGAGTCGGCATGACCTTCATCGCCACATCAGAATACAAACAATGCGCCGGGCGTGCCGGGCGACCGCAATACGATGATTATGGCGAAGCCGTACTGATGGCCAAATCCTTATCGGAACAAAATGCACTGTATGAACGTTTCATTTTAGCTAAGCCAGAACCGGTAACATCCAAACTAAGTTCAGAAGCATCCCTGCGCATACATGTCCTATCCTCCATGGCCGCAGGTTATGTGCATGACATTAACGGCATGTTTGATTTCTTAAGCAAAACATTCCTAGCGCATCAGCGCCAGGGTTTAAATCTGATCGGGTTGATCGGCGAGATCTTCGATTTCTTACATACGAACGGTTTTATCGAAAAAAGCGGGTTTCGGTACTTTACCACGCCTCTTGGTAATATCACCAGCCGTCTGTATATCGACCCCATCACCGCGCTGACATTACGCGATGGGCTGTTCAAGATCCATGAAGGTAAATCTTTCTCTGATTACGGGATATTACATCTGATGGCCACTTGCCCGGATAGTGAAATGCTGAACGTCGGCAAAGCGGATTATGAAAAACTTGAGGAGCTTTCCCTCCGCATTGAGGATGAGATCATCCTGAAACCGCAAGACCTGCCGGTCTTAGAAGATTCCTATACTTTTTATGCAACATTAAAAACCATGTGGATGATGGCCCGATGGATCGATGAGGAAAATGAAGAGACGCTGTGTGATGATTTTGGCGTCGGCCCCGGTGATATTTACCGCCATGTAGAAAGCGCCCAATGGCTAATATACGCCGCCGGCCAGATCGCCCAGCTAAATCAATTCAAAAACATCACCTTCATACTCGACAATTTACGTAAAAGAGTGCGTTATGGCATCCGGGAAGAGTTAGTAGAACTCGCCAGCATCCAAAGCGTCGGACGCATCCGCGCCCGCCAGCTGTTCGCCCACGGCTATCACAAACTCCCCGACCTACAATATGCCAGCGTCGATCAGCTTGCCTCGATCAAAAGCATCGGCAAAGCCTTAGCCAAAGATATCGTCTCGCAAATGAAAACCCCCCTCCTCAAAGCCAAACAACCCCTTGCAGTACAGCAGGAACCTGCCATGGCAGAACAAAATGAATGGGTGGATTAAATGTGCAGGAATCGCTCAGCGTCAAGGGCCGCCATACAGCCGGTGCCGGCTGAGGTGATGGCTTGGCGGTAGACTTTGTCGGCGACATCGCCAGCGGCAAAGACGCCTTCAACAGAGGTTTTGGTAGACCCAGGCATTACTTTGATATAGCCGGTCTCATCAAGTGTTATCTGACCGCCTAAAAATTCCGTATTAGGCACATGGCCGATGGCGTAAAACAAACCACCGGCTTCTATGACAGACTCTTGGAGAGTCTTGGTATCTTGAACTTTAATGCCAGACAGCATCTTATCCCCCAGAACTTCTAAAGGAACCATATTGTATCGTATATCGATCTTGGGATTATGTTTAGCACGGTCCTGCATAACCTTGGATGCGCGTAACACATCACGGCGCACCATCAAAATAACCTTTGACGCAAATTTAGTCAAATAGCCAGCTTCCTCTAATGCGCTATCCCCTCCGCCAATAACAACTAAAACCTTATTACGAAAAAAAGGTAACCCACCGTCACACACAGCACAAGCGGAAATCCCCTTTTGCCATAGACGGTCCTCACCGGGTAAATTCATACGTTTGGCGGTAGCGCCGGTGGCGATGATCAAGGCTTCGGCACTATACTCCTGATTGCCCGCATAAAGACAAAATGGACGTTTGGACAGATCGACTTTATCAACGGTTTCAGTCAAGATCCTGGCACCGCAATGCACGGATTGAGCGCGCATCTTTTCCATGAGTTCTGGGCCGGAAATACTTTCGTAACCTGGAAAATTCTCAACTTCAGTAGTCGTGGTCAACTGGCCGCCCGCGGCAACGCCAGCGGCAAACATCCCTTCGAACATCAAAGGCGCCAAATTAGCACGGGCCGCGTAGATCGCGGCCGTGTGCCCTGCTGGTCCAGAACCAATGATGATCAACTTCTCAGATATCAAAGCCATCCAGTATTTTCGCTCTGTCTTTCTTAGGTGCATTCTTAACCACATTATGCAAGATCTCATCATAACGGGGTTTTGATTTATTTTGATAGAATAACCCAAAATAGCGGCGTTCGGCGGCCGCATATTTAAAACCAGCCATCATATCGGATGGATCGTGCTCGATCACTTCCGTCTTATCTGCCAAACGGCGATCGGCGTCAATGCCGTTAGGATGTTTTAAGAATGAGAACCAGCCCGATGATTTATGATCGAAATTATTCGGATCAAAATGCGGACAGCGCTGGGAAATGTGTACAAAAGCAAAACCCGGATGATCAAATGCCGCTTTCATGGTGTTGGTCAAATGATCCGGTATCCAATCCGCTGTCGATGCCACGAATGATGCCCCTAAACCTAACGCCACTGTGATGGGATTCAAGGGATTTAAAAAACTCCCCTGCGGCTGGGTATTGGTCGGATGATCCTTACGTGTCGTCGGTGATGTCTGATTCTTAGTCAACGCGTAAACCTCGTTATCATACAACAAGAAAACACATTTAAAATTCTTATTGATCCCGTGGATCAAGTGATTACCCCCGATGCTCAGCGCATCCCCATCCCCCGCGTGCACGAATAAATTCAGGTCCGGACGAGCCAATGCCAGCCCCATGGCCACGGTGATAGGACGGCCGTGAATGGAGTGAACGCCGTACGTATTGAAATAATTCGGCGCACGGCCGGAACAGCCGATCCCCGACACATTAACTGTTTTCGCCGGGACTAACTGACGGTCAACGATAAATCGCTTAAGGCCCATAATGACCCCGAAATCACCGCAACCCGCGCACCAGCGTGGATTTTCAGTATTAAGGTCTTTAATAGTAATAGGAGCAGCTGTCGGTGTTGTCATTTAAGGATCTCCTTTAATTTCTCAACAAGAATTCTCGGACGTACAGGACGGCCCGTAGCATCCGCTAATAAAGGCTGTATATCGGTCAAGGTCTCTGATCTTAATAAGAATGCCAGCGGCGATGGTTTCAATGCATCTCCGTAAGCAACTTCGACCGACATCACTTTTTTATACTTCTTAAAGATGTCTTTTAAGATCAGCGGCAGAGGATAAACAACACGTAAATGCATGCCCGATACCGGAAGGCCCTGCTTACTGCACATATGCACGGTTTCCTCAATAGCCCCGCGGGTACTTCCCCAGCCGACGATCAAGATTTCATTGCTTTCTTTACCGAAGATTTCAGGAACTCCTAATGCACGTCTTACATGATGCACTTTTTCATTTCGGATCTTATGCCCGCGCTGATTGACTTCCGCGAAATAATTAACCCTTCCTTGAGCATCAGAATTCAGACCGGTAACACGGCGCATCCCACCTTCCATGCCCGGAACTGTTTGTGATAATCTCACCATCTCGATATCCTTAGGCAACCGTTTCATATGGAACCGTTCGAAAATAAAATCAGGGATATCCTCCGGATTATCCATCTGCACCACCGTTGGTTTAGTGATGACCTTATAACTATTTGCCGTCTGGAAATCACTTAAGATAAAAACAGGCAAACGTAATTTCTCAGTTAAATAACGCGCCAAGTGCGGCGCATAAAAACAATCTATGACGTTGGAAACACTGATCACGACCTTTGTATAATCCCCGTGGGAACCAAAAACAGCCGCATGCAGATCGGACTGTTCTGTTTTAGTCGGCATCCCGGTCGAGGGACCGGAGCGCTGCACATCGAGCACGATCAACGGGATCTCGGCAGATTGGGAATAGCCGATAAATTCCTGTTTTAACGACAGCCCCGGACCGGATGTTGCCGTGATCGACGGGACACCGCCAAAATACGAACCAATGGCTGTGCCGATGGCCGCGATCTCATCTTCTGCCTGGTGAACCATCCCTCCATACGACGGAAATATTTTCGCCAGCGTATGCATGACCGACGATGCCGGTGTGATGGGGTAACCGGAGAATAATTTGATCCCCGCATCGATGATCCCCATGGCCAGCGCAGAATTTCCGTCGATGAGGATCTTTTCCCCTTCGCGCGGCTTACTGTCGACCTGAATGCGAAAATCAACCAGACTTTGTGCGAGAGTATACCCTTGATGATACAGGGTGATGTTTTTTTCCATGATCTCCGGCTTTAATTTCTTGCCGAATGTCTTGGTGATCTCTTTCTG
>JANNCL010000069.1:0-5814 GCA_031386565.1 Candidatus Omnitrophota bacterium | reverse complement strand
CAGAACACGGCCAAATAATCGAATTTCTCAAAATAAGTCCAGCGGTCATATTTAGGACGATCGCCCAGATAGAAGAACCACTTAATATTATCCACAAAATCCTGCCAATCCTTGTGGCGCGGCATCATCGAAGTATGCCCGGTCAATAAACCCTTGTCTTTCTTGACCAGCCAATGATACGCCATATGCAGCAGATGGAAAACGAAATACCCCAATGTCATCAATCCAAAAATGCGATGGCAATAACGATTATTCGCTACTCCCCCTAAGAGCGCATTTAACTGCTGGCCCCATGCAGTGTAATAATATTTGAGCGGCAAACCGGTCATGACCAGACCTAAGAATGAAACAACAATGATGCCATGCATCTTGCGCTGCAAATTCGAAAACCGACGGATGTATTGCGTGCCATGCGGGTCAACGGTAAATTCCCGTCGAATGATCGCGACCACACTGCGCTGGAACCATAACAAGGTATGCAATCCCCAGAATCCAAAAACTCCGAGCAGGAGCCAATTCATGAATTGATAGGTGAAAAACACTAACGCCGAACGGTTCTTATCATGAGGATCGATATGCGGGTCATATTCGATGAAATGCGCGTTCGCCCCCGTGTGGCATTTTGTACAAGTCTGCTGTAAATTGGCCTTATTGATCATCGAGGCCGGATCACTGGCCGGCAGGATCTGATGCACCCCGTGACAATCCGAGCATTTTGCCGCCTGTCCCAAACCCAGCGATGTTGCCTTGCCATGGAAGGTATCTTTATAGGATTCACTCTGATGGGCATGGCACTGGCCGCATTCTTTAGGAATGTTCTTCTGCGCGGCCTTACTCATCGGATCAACCACCCCATGCTCGGCGTGACATGAAG
This sequence comes from Candidatus Omnitrophota bacterium, assembly GCA_031386565.1. Taxonomy (GTDB): domain Bacteria; phylum Omnitrophota; class Gorgyraeia; order Zapsychrales; family Fredricksoniimonadaceae; genus JACQQW01. The sequence continues at coordinate 4,940 of JANNCL010000069.1, read as the reverse complement.
TACAAATGGGTGCTTTATCATTGCCAGCTAACCACATTTTACCGTGAATGCTGGTGACATACTGATCATAGATCCCTTGATGGCATTTACTGCATGTCACCGGGATATTTTTCTTGAAAATAGGAGACCGCGGATTTGAGGCTGGCAAGATCTCATGGGGACCATGACAATCAGCGCACGTCGCGGAAACGCTGAGGCCTTTAAGATGAACCCCTTTGCCATGAACGCTCGTTAAATATTGATTGACGAAATCCGAGGAAGGAAGTGCCGGATACTTCTTAAGCAAATCCTTGTTGGTATGACACTTGATGCACGTTGCATCACTTTTAAAATGATTCACCTGGGAACGGCTGTCTGCTTTGGCAAAAATATCATGCTTCCCGTGGCAATCCGAACAGGTCGGCGCCCCGTTAGCAACACTGCCTAAAACCTGGGCGTGGATGCTTTTATTGACGAGCGCGGCAATATCCCCGTGACAGCCAGAACAATCGACCTTCTTCAGCTTATCCTCGTGAGGAACCTCTTTGATATCGGCGTGACATTCAATGCAGTTCAGGTCTTTGTGCGCCGAGGCATTAAAAACTTTAGCATCCACGATCGGATCATTATCGGCATGGCATTCCAGACATGTAGCCTTGGTCAGCGATTCTTCGGCCTTTTTCTCTTGGGCTAAAGAAAAAGTCACACCCATATATATAAAGATCGTTAAGAGGACAAAACTTAAACGCGGCATTCTTTATTTTTTCACGCAATCCTTTAAATGAGTATCGATGCCAATGATATGGCTGGTGATCCACTGTTCCAGGAAATGATGCATTCCGACGAAGAAATCATCCTTCACTTCACCGGATTCGAAGGCTTTCTTAAATTCTTCCACCTTGACCAAGAACATCTGATGCGCTGTCTTATTTTTATCCGCGACCGAACAACGCGCCACATGCATGCAGCGCTCTTCGAACTTAAAATGCGCCGCCGCGTAAGATTCCAGCATGCAAAAACTCTTCTCTAAATAATGCGCGCCTTTGCCTTCTTTAATGACCACTTCGAAATCATTGAAAAAATCAAATAATAAACGGTGCTGCCTGTCAATCGCTTCGTCACCTGTTGAGTATGCGTCTTTCCATTCGATCATAATTGTCTCCTTTGCGGAGATTCTAGCAATATTTCCGGGAACTTTGGAATTTTTTATTTTTTTTCAGTGTGGAGAGTTTTCGATCAACCGCCACCAGTGTGGCAATCCGCACAATTCGTTGTTTTCCAGGATCCGTCATCTTCGAAGGGGTGTTGGAATTCCAGCCCATCCGTACTTTTCTGGATATTATCCCCTGAACCTTGCTGGGTAATAATATGACAGATCTTACAATCCCGGGATATAATTTCCCCTGATTTTGCCTTATGTTCTTCATCATGACAACGGAAACAGCCGTTGGAGATCATGTGCCCGATATTCTCCGGATAAACATCCCAGCGCGCGTTCATTTGCGGGAAGAAATTATTTGCATACATGAGCTTAATGGCGTCAACAGCCTCTTTGATCGTTTCGGGATGAGCAGCGTAGTAAACCGTTTGTTTCAGAGCATAATATTGCTGTAAGCTTGAGGCGATCTTGGTTAACCCTTCCTCTTTGGTCCTATATTCTTTCGCCAGGACTTCAACGCCTTTGCCCTTTATCATCGGGATCGTCGGGTCAACAGCACCGTCATCGAGTGCTTGGTTCATGAGCGCTTCCGGGGCTTTAAAATGATGCGAAGGACGATTATGACAATCCATGCAGTCCATTTTGCGTATTTTGGACGCATCCGGCATTTTATCCTTATACGGGGAATCCTTCGTTACAAAAATTTTATCCTCACCCGTCTTGCTGACACTTTTGACCCAGGATATCTTCTGGCGTTTGTCATCATCCGCAACATAATAAATGTCATTGTTGTTATACATGTGAGCGTGGATACCGGACCCGGACTTGTCTTTCCCCCCCACCTGCAGCAGCATGGTGATGCCCCACTTCGGTGTTTTTACGGGATCATCAGCAAAATACGACTTTTTTAACTGAATGGCACTAAAGTACTTGCCCGGCCAATGACATTCTTCACAAATTTCTTTCGCCGGCCTCAGCGTCGTAACAGGTGCGGGAATCGGATGCGCATAATTCCCCTGGATCGTCTTACCCAGCATCCTCACCCCTGCCATCTTGTAATGCACGTACGATCCAGCCCCAGAGCCGACATGACAGTCAACACATCGAACGCGCGCATGTGGGGACTGGGCATGGGCCATATATTCCGGCTGCATGACCCCGTGGCAGGTCACTCCGCAGAAACGATTAGACTCCGAATAATTATAGGCCTTATATGAACCGATGGCAGTCATCAGCATCACGATGACCGTCACAACAACAAATATCACGAAAGCATTCTGATGCTCAGGAATGGAAAGATCGATGTGAATCGCTTTGGGCTTACTATCCGCCAGACCCTTTTGTACCCGGCCATGCTTCCATCGGGCCCCGATGGGGATCAACAGAAGCCCGATGATCAAGAATGGCGGTAATAAAACGTAGGTAACGATCCCCAAATAATCACTATGATTCGGGGCTAAGAAATCAACCCAGAACAGGATCGTTTCAGCAACGAGGACGATTATTGATAATGCCACACCGCAATAGGTGATCACATTATAAAAGTCGTCCGTAAACCGCTGCTTACCCTGTCTTGGGTGTTGTGTCATTATTTATTCTACCATAATAATTTCGCATCTAACCACACCACATGCGCACTATAGCTGCCTGTTTCTGCGTCTTGATTCGTGCGGTACGCATAATAACTATAATGCGGTTGTAAAGACAAGCTTTTATTGACATTCCACGTCAATCCCATGGTCATATCATAACTTTTATTATCCGTCCCGTATGGCTGAAGGGTCGCGGTAATATCGTTATAATTATTAATGACAGAATACTGATATGAACCATTCAAGCTCAACTTATCGTTAACGACATAACTGCTGGAAAAAAGCCAGTTATTTGAGTTAGAACGGAATCCGGGGAAGTTTAACGTTGTATTTGCGCCCGCCGCTGTTGCCATCTTGCTGAAATCCTGCGAAAACGACAAGGTAACAAATAACGGATCCATCGGCTGCAAATTAAGATCATACGTGAATATATTACTTAAGGCCGTTGACTTTGTCTGTGGCTCATTCTCAGCCCTAGGCATATATTTCGTATCTATCAGTTTATAACGGAAAACACCTTCTACTCTGGAAACAGGCTTCCACGCGATCTTTGCGGTTGCCTCATCCCCTTTGGTCTTGATCGCATCAACAAACGCCGACTTAGATCCCGACGCATAAACACTTTCTACAATATCGTCATAATCATTCACATTGAGTTTATGACGCACTTGTGTTGTGACGCTCAGTGTTTTGGAAGGAACGATCCTTGCGCCTACGGTAAACACGGTGTTTTGAACATGGGTCAAGGTTTCCCTACCCAATTGCTCGCCAACTGAAACTCCAGTTTGACCGGCAATGCTATCACGCTCTTCAGTTAACCAATTCCGTGTTTGCTCCATTTCCACTTCGCTATACAAACTGGTCTTAGCGATGCCGTTATAACGCAGGGAAAAATTCTCTCCCAGCCGATAAATTTTATTTTCAGTATTACTCACATCTGTGTCATTGATGATACCATCCGGCGAGTTCGCTGTTGTATCATGCGGATAGGTTGAAACACCACGCCGGCTAATAACCTCTGACTTTAATTTGGTGATAAAACTTAAGTCTTTAGTCAACTGTGACATAAAACTTCCAACTGTCGTGTGCGCCTTGTACTTATTATTGGCGGAAGCATTGATCGCACTTTTAGGATTGGAATAATTAAAAAGCGTTCCATCTGCTTTATATTCCCTGATATTCTCCAATTCACTATTATCCATATTGCTAAACCGATACCCTAAGGATGCATAATTCTTTTCATTCAAGAACCAGCGATCACCTTTCAATGTGGTCGTAAAAAGATCCGACTGCGGTTCCTGCCACTGACGGCGCATTTTATTATCTGCACTTAGACCACCTACGGATGTCAGCAATTTCTCTTCCCGCAGACTTTGAGAATGAAAGAACTCGAACTTTTGCTCCCCTGACAAATGCACCCCAGCCACATTGCCGTTGGATTTTAGTGCGACAGAATCCGTGATCTCCTGAACATCCTGCCATGATGGCACGATCTCTCTGGAAACACCGGCGTCTTTAGCCATCGCCCAAGCAAGCCGTGATTTTCGGCCGTCTTTCATATGGCGTTCGAACGCAACACCAACACCCGGTTCATCCGGTGACTTGGTCCCTAACTCCACCAAAAAATGCTGCATATCCATCTTAAGATCATCCTCCAACGTCGTAACCCGATCCAGCGTAAAAGGATAATAGACCCCGCCAGTTCCGTCGTAGTACTTACGGAATGACGTGTAATCTGTTTTAAGATAACCAACATTATCCTTAGTCACCATCATTTCAACGCTGTTGTCATTATTATTCGGAATAGAATGAGCCTCTAAGGACACATTTACATCCTTATTGACAGCCTTATCAATGGTCAATTCTTTTAAACCATAGGAATACCCATCATTCATCCAATGCAAGGCACGGAATTTCTGCGCATCACCTTTAACCGACGCCGATTGGAATGGCATGAGGCTGACAATGACAGGATTCACAGCTTGCTGCGCATGCACATTATAGGAGCTTAAACTAACGACCATGGCGGCCGACAAAACACTTCTTATTATTTTCTCATGATTAGAGATTTTGGATCACCTGACTTTGTTGTACAAGAAAAACGTCGTTTTATCGACGCTAATCGCTCTCTGAAAACTTGACACGTTTACTGAAGGCTGTACAGTAAGGGCATGGATAAAAAAGCTACCCTTCAAGATTTGTACAGTTGG
>JANNCL010000100.1:0-4074 GCA_031386565.1 Candidatus Omnitrophota bacterium | reverse complement strand
AACATCTTTTTCCGTATACATATTATCCGGATCGGCGAATTCCTCTTTGTAATCATAGCCGCGAAGCTTTTGATACGGACTGTAAAAAAGCATCAGTACATTTAATTTCTTTTTCATGTCTTCCGGTCTTTCCCTCGATACCAGCCCGTATGCACATAATTAGCGACGAGGCTTGTAACATAAACACTGAGCTGCAGCAACGCGGTCTTTTCGTCGCCTGAGACGATCATATTCAACTGCTTGGCGCGCAGGGCGATATTCTTGATCAAACCGCTGATGATATATTTGCGCTCACCCGTACAACGGTCAACACTATTCATCAAATTTTTCGCGTATGCCTGGATCAATCCCGATGCCGTGACGAGCCCTTTATTCTTACGCTGTTCCTTCTTAAAAGCGATCCATTCTTCATGGGATAATGACTTAAATATCTTATGCAGTCCGGCATCATGAAAGTCCATCAAGTCTTCGCGGCTGCTTTGTTTCTTGGTGTAATACTTGGCCAGGGTCATCTTGCTCTTGGCCTGGCTCCATAGTTTACGGCCGGTCTTCTTTAGCGGCGGCCGGCCTTTGATATCCCCCATCAAACAGTCCACGAATTCCAGCTTTTGCAGGGCACCATGTCCCTTATATTCTTCCCGCCAATTGGATCCGGGCGTCAGCCACACAGCAAAAGTTTCGACAAAATCCTCATCCGGATGATATTGCGCGTAAAATCCGTCCAAATGGCGTACGAAATTCTTACTGTAAGGCTTGAACTTATAAGTATCGCCGTATTCCTCCGACGGAGAACCAAACATGCGCTGCCAATCCTTACGTTCATTGAGTTTATACGCATATGTCAGGGCATGGCCAGTTTCATGCCTCAATAATTGCATGCACCAGGTCTTTCCTTCACCTTCGGCTTCTAACATCATTTTATGTTCTAATTTGATCAATGCCGGATGGGCTAAATAAAACGGGATGCCGATGACAGCCTCACCCTCGGGGGTCAGCCATTCATCCGCTAGATAACAAGAAGGGGAAAACACAATGCCTTGGGCGGTCAATTCTGAATATAATTGCACCACACACTCTTGGAGCCAGGTGCCTTCAATGGAAATAGGCAAATCGCACAGCCGTGTGGTCAACAGCTGTTCTTCTCCAATAGTGTTAAAGTCGATCACAATTATTTAAGATGTTGTTTTAAAGCATCCCAGGTCTTGCGGCCGACAACGCCGTCTGCAGCCAAACCTTGGGCTTTTTGGAAAGCAGCGATGGCAGCCTTAGTGCCAGAACCTGCTTTGCCGTCAACTTTACCTGTGTAATAACCGGCATTCTTTAAGGCCATTTGCACTTTGGTTGCGCTGACATTGACCTTGATGACCTTATCGTCCCCGGTTTTTTCACCCGGTGTCGAGGCGATCGCGGCATCATCAGAGAGGGAGGGAACGCCTTTATTGTTCTCAACCTTACTATGCAGGTCCTTGACCTCGTATTGCAGGTCAACGATCTCGGAGTCTTTCTCTTCCAACTTTTTCTCTAACTCGATAACACGGTTCGACAATTGGTCACTGGGCTTTGGTTGTGTGGTCGCGCATCCGGAAACCACTGAAATGAAAACGATAGCTAATAATAAACGGGTAAACACTGTTGCCTCCATCGGATAAAAAGATCTTGTTAAATTTTGGCTATTGTATCATATCTTTGATGTTTTCAATTAAAAACTTTTATTTATAAGCTCCCGGCATTAACATATGTAAATGCGAATAAATATTTACCTCATTGTCGCTTTTTTCCTGTTTTTCTTCGGCCTCAACCTTCTCACCCTCTACGACGGCCATAATTGGGGCGGTGATTTTGCCCAATATATCCTGCACGCACAAAACCTATTGAACGGCATGCCTTATACTCAAGGGATCATGTTGGAGGAGAGGATCATCTATCCTCCCGGATTTCCCTTACTCCTCGCGCCCCTGATCAAAATATTCGGCGTTAATTTCATCATCTTAAAAACACTGAATCTCTTATTCTGGGCGGGTGCGACGATCCTTATTTATCGATTATCCCGGAAATATAACGATAAGAACACCGCTTTGTTATGCGCTATGATGCTGTGTGCATCTTCCATATTCTTTACCTTCAAACAGAACATCCTCTCCGATATCCCTTTTATGTTCCTAACTATAGCCGCACTCTACACATTGGAAACAAGACGCTGGTTACTGGCCTTTGCACTGATCTACTGCGCGATCCTAACACGTTCCATGGGCATTGTTCTCAGTTTAAGCGCAATGATCTATTTTGGATGGATAAAAAAGGACGCTGCCGCCGTAATATGGATCGCCATCTGCACGGCCGCGGCCATCGGGACTCAAACCTGGATAACCCGGGGATTGCATCCAGCCTTCTTTAACCCTGCCGGAATGCAGCCATTAAAAGTAATCCGATCTTTGTATGAGAACACCGGCACCATGTGGCAAAGCTTAATATGGTTCTACAGTCCCGGACAAACACAACAAACTGCCGTGATATATCTTTTCGCCGCTGGATGCGCAGCCATTGCCGCTCCCTTCCTTTGGCTTGGAGTGATGATCATCAGCCTCAAAAAACTCATCACGAAAGACCTGCTGCTCATCGAATGCTTCTGCTTCATCTATATGGTCGCCCTCTTTGTCTGGTCATATTTCGGGGCCACGCCGCAAGTCTTCGCCCGTTTTATTTTCCCGCTCGCGGGATTGCTGCCCGTGATCTTTTCCTATCGCTTCTCAAGCCATGTCCAGCGGGGCGCGATCAAGGTTCTTTTGATCGCATTTGTTTTAATCAACACGTTCAACATGGCGCGTCTTTACGGCTTCAATGACGATGTCTTAGTCACCGTAAATAACAATCAAGAAATGTTCTCTTGGATAAAAAAGAACACAGATCCTCAGGGGCATTTCATGTTCTGGGAACCGCGGACGGTAGCGCTGATGACAAAGCGCGTCGGGACAACGCTAGCCTGGCTTAGTTTCAATCCCAACGATCAGTGGCATATTATCCTGCGGCAGAAAAATATCCGGTTCCTCATCTTGAATAAAACTGGAGACAAGGAATTCATAAAATACTTCTGTTCCCAACCCTGGGCTAAAACAGCCTGGGCCAATCCGGATTACCTTATCGTCGAAATAACTTCTTGAAAAATTCTTTCATATCCGACCAAGACTGTTCATCCGCAGCCGCGTTATACGCAAGCGCCATCCCGAATTTTTTGGCATAGTTATCCGCCTCAGGATTGGTAAAACCGTGTTTGGCGCCGGGATAAACTTTAAAAACGTAATCCGCTTTTGCATCATCGAGAGCTTTCTTGAACGCGGTGATCTGCTCTGCTGTAGCGAACTGATCATCCCCGCCATTGCAAACTAAGATCTTAGTCTTAACATCGCCTGCTTTAGGCAATTCCTGAGGCAAAGCCAAGGCCCCGTGGAAACTAACGACTCCCGCCAGTGGCGCCTTAGCCATGGCCATTTTCAGAACGGTCGCCCCGCCGAAGCAATACCCAATGGCGCCGATAGCGCCCAAGTCTGTTAAACTAAAATTCTTAATGACCTCATACGCCGCGTTGAAGCGTGCCGCGGACAACACCGCGCTGTCATTGACCGCTTTCATGAATGCCGCCGCCTGATCCGGATGGTCCGCATGCTTGCCGTCCCCGTACATATCAACCGCGAACGCGACATAGCCCAACTCCGCTAACATGCGGGCACGCTTACGGGCATACTCATTATGCCCCCACCACTCATGCACGACCAAAATACCCGGACGCCTCGCCGTGCTGGCATCATCATAAGCCAAATATCCTTTTAATATCGTACTCCCTTGGGCATAATCTATTTCTTGGGTCTTAATCGCGGCAAACACAATATCGGTCATCGACAAGACAAGAAATAAACATAACACTATCTTTTTCATAAATTCTCCTGGTATTATCCTCACCACTACACCTGTGAGGAGATTTTTGATAAACTTAACTTATATTTCTGTAGGGAGACATCTTGCGAGCCTCCTTATGGCGGCGCAAGCCGACCATTGAAATAAGACTGTTGCTTCCTGCGT
>JANNCL010000049.1:0-1827 GCA_031386565.1 Candidatus Omnitrophota bacterium | reverse complement strand
CCGCTGGCTCGGCCCGCTGATCTCGCTCGCGCTGCTGGGCGGGGTACTGCGCGAATATTCCAGCGTCGATCTGACTGCCGATACCCACAGGCTGGCCGCGAACCCGGCGTTCTGGGTGCTGTTCGTGCTATATTTCGTTTCCACCCCGTTGTGGGAATGGCTGATCTATCGCCGCCTGTGGCGGATTCCGGCGAGCGGCGCGGCGGCGCTGATGCAGAAGGACATCACCAACGAGCTGCTACTGGGCTATCTTGGCGAGGTCTATTTCTACGCCTGGGCGCGTCAGCGGGCGCGGCTGACCACAGCGCCGTTCGGGGCGATCAAGGACGTCGCGATCGTTTCGGCGATGGTCGGCAACCTCGTCACCTTGGCGCTGCTCCCGTTGGGGCTGGCGCTGCTCGGCAACCTGCCGCCCGAAGTCGATCCGCTGGCGCTCAAACTGTCGGTCGGCGCGTTCGTGGCGACCTCGCTGGTCCCGCTGATCTTTCGCCGCCGTCTGTTCAGCCTGCCCCGCGCGGACTTGTGGTTCGTCGCGCGGATCCACGCTTTGCGGGTGGCCTGCGCGATCGCGCTTTATGCCGGGATTTGGCACCTGCTGATGCCCGCGGTGGCGATTGGCTGGTGGATCGCGCTGGCGGGGCTTCGGCAACTGGCCTCGCGGCTCCCGCTGGTTCCCGGAAGGGACGTGCTGTTCGCGGCCATCGCTGCCTTTTTCGTGGGTCGCCACAGCGAGGTTGCCGCGCTGCTCGCGCTGCTCGCGACGCTGACGGTGGCTTTCCAGATCGCCGTAGGGGCGGTGCTCGGCGCAACGGGGCTCGTCGAAAGGACCGTCCCGTGAGACCACGCACCCTGCTGATCGTGACTCTCGTCGCCGGACTGACCCCCGGCGTGGCTCTCGCCGGGCCGCACCAGGAACTGGGCAAAGCCGAGGGCCGCTGCCGCCCGGGCGAGACCGGTCCGGCGCTGCTGGTCTCGGCGGTCGGGCTCAAGGACCGCGCGGGTGACCTCAAGCTCGAGGTCTACCCGGCCAACGACCAGGATTTCCTCCAGGACGACAAGATCCTGATCGCCCAGGGCAAGACCTTCCGCCGGGTCGAGGAGCCGGTTCCGGCCAGCGGCACGCCGACGCTGTGCGTTCGTGTTCCGGGGCCGGGGGTTTATGCTGTCAGCCTGCTCCACGATCGTGACGCCAACCACAAGTTCAACCTCTCGGGTGACGGGGTGGGCTTTTCCGGCAACCATAAGCTGAGTTGGTCGAAGCCCAAGGCGGCGGCCAGTTCGGTGGTCGCCGGGGCCGGGCTGACCCGCGTGCCGATCGTCCTCAATTACCGGCAAGGCCTGCTCAGCTTCGCTCCGCTGGACCAGCGCCATGCACGTCGTTGACGTCTGCGCGTTCTATTCCCCGCAAGGCGGCGGGGTGAAGACTTATGTCGAGCGCAAGGTCCGCGCCGCGCGCCGCCACGGGGTGCGGATGACGATCCTGGCCCCGGCACGCAACGGCGAAGTGTTCGCACTCGGCGATGGCGACCGGGTGCGGACGATCCCGGGGCGGCGCTTCCCGCTCGACGCGCGCTATCGCTATTTCCACGACGAATCCGCGCTCCATGCCGCGCTCGACGAGCTCGCCCCCGATTTCGTGGAGGCTTCGTCGCCGTGGTCGAGTGCGGCGATGGTCGCGCGCTGGCCGGGCAAAGCGCCGCGCGCGCTGGTGATGCACGCCGATCCGCTCGCCAGCTATGCTTATCGCTGGTTCGGCGGGGCGTTCAGCCGCGCCGCGATCGACCGCCGCTTCGAGCGGTTCTGGAACCACCTGCGCCGCCTCGATCG